>JBDTWZ010000015.1:0-29354 GCA_040006435.1 Acidobacteriota bacterium | reverse complement strand
ACCGGACATTTGATGTGCTAATAAAACCGGACATCTTCATTTGCTAATAACAGTACGGCCCGGGTTCCCACGTGTACTGTCGCGGCTCATTAACCTGTGATGGTACTACAACGCCGGGCACGGAAGATTCACAAGTGTTGATCCGCTGACAGCGAGCGCCAGCATTCGGAATCCGCAAACATTCAATCGCTATAGTTACGTTGGTAATAGCCCCTATGACTTTGTGGATCCATTGGGACTCGCTCGTTGCAATATGGGCAGGTGCATCCTTGGTGGACACGAAAGTCTGGTATGTTGGCCTCCTTTCTTATTTTAGTTTTCAACTCTTTTTCAAACTCCATCGGGCTCCGGTAGCCGGTAGCCGAGTGCAGAGGCATACGGTTTTAATAACCCCAAACTCGAATTCAAATACAACACGACCGGTCAGATCGACAATAACGGCTCGATGCGCGAGCAGAAGATCACGGTCCCGACTGTCGGCACGAATCCCGGATTCACGGCGATGCAGAGTTACGTTTACGATTCACTCAATCGCAAGGAGGAAGAAATGAAGGGTGCGATTCGAATCCTGGTAACTGAAGATCCGCCAGATCGACAAATTCAAACCCATTGAGAAAGTCGTCCGTCAGGTTCTTTTAGCTGGTCACTGCAATTCTTTCCAAGTTTGAAACTCACTCGGGCGAACTTTGAATCGGGCAGCATTTCCGTCGTGCAGGCTGATGATCTCCATTTCGATTAGATTGAAGAGAGCATCATGCTCAGTTTCAGGAAGGTTTTGTTTTTTGATTAGCTCGCGAATCTTTTTTACGACTTGTTCGCCTGCGACTTTTTCGAGAATGATCGACCTGACGATTTCCCGGATAGATTCTCGATATTTAAGTTTCAGCAAGTTAGGTTCCCCAAGCGACTGCTGAACGGCCGTGTATTTTTGAGAAGACCTTTTGTAAGCCCAGATATAGAGATCACGGATCAAACTGACATCGTTCTTTTCGTAAACACTCAGAAGGGCGCTGACGTAGGCTGCCTTATCGACGTCCGTAAACGAGAGTGGTTTGAGGTTCGCCTTTATTAAGGGAATATTTCCTACAAGCCGCGCCGTTCTCTTATTCACGTCCTCAAACGCCTGAAGGTAGGATAGATGAACGATAGAAAAAATTGACTGCTCGAACGGATCCGCTATCGCGTTGAACTTCTCTACAAAGAGATCGAAGCATTCCCGGAGAACCTGAGGATTTTCGAGGGGAAGGTATGTTGATCCCCCGATACCTACGATCAGCGTTCGCAAACGGCCAGAGGCCGCAGGGTCTCCGAGCAGATTCTCAGATAGTAATGCATGGATACTACAGATCTCGTTAGACGTGATGCGGTTCTCGTCAGCAGATTCGACTACATATTCGATAGCCGCTTTGTGGTTCAGGATCATTTGGGCTTCCGATGCATCCTTTCCGACCGCCTCTTCTCCGAGTTCGATCAACCGCTTTGTCTCAAGCAAGGAATACGTATTTCCCTCAAGCCGGCTCGAGTTCCAGGACAAGTCGATCAACAGCCGATCCAATATATTCCGGGCGTAGCTACCCGCTGGACGCTCTATAGTCTCCACGCGCCCGACCGATAGTAACCTTTCACGCTGATCTTGCTCCAAATAAAAGGTTTCATTCGGCTTGTAGGAGCGCAAAAAGTCCTGATCGTATCCGACAGGTTTTCGCTCCTTAATATTCTGAGAAATATATTCTAAGAGAGTCCTTGAATCGGGGGAAAGTTCGATTCCCTTGAAGGGGTCGCGCTCAGCGACGGCAGACTCGCGCGGCTTACCGGAGTCTAGCGGCTCTAGCTCCGCCAGGGCGTAGACACGTGAGCGGCCCGAGCCTTTTGGGACGATCAGCTTCTTCTCTTCCAGTGAGACTAAGGCCCGTCGGATCGCTTTGCGTTCGGTGTCATCGTCCCTCGATAAACCTGCCACGACTGCGATCGAACGAATGCTGACTTCTGGTTCCTCGTTGAGTAACTTGAGAATAATGGTCTCGAGTGCAGCAGTTTTCTTTGGTTTGCGCATTAGTGATCCACGTTTTCTAAATAGGACCTTTTAACGTCCTATTTACGTTATTCAGGACATCTTGCCAGCATAGGTGTCAATTTACAAGGTGTTAACTTGGACATACTTCCTAACTAGAACATTATTAATGTCCTAGTTAGGATTAAGTAGGACATTATAATGAAGTATGCAAGATGATGACAACGGAAATATCTTGACGACGACCGACGCGAGAAATATCTCGATCACGGGAACTTACGATCAACTCGATCGGCTCAAGACGCGGGATTATTACGACTCGACGCCCGACGTGAGTTTGGCCCAATGCTGGCTGTAACTACACACTCCGCTTCGCTCCGTGTTTAGATAAGTTATTGCCGTCTGCTTCGTAGACTGATTCGCCTTACACAGGCTGTACTGACGAGACACGCGGATACGGGAAATGGAAAAAGGTCAGGCGAATGTTATCGCCTGACCTTTTCCATATGTGCGTTCGTCAGACCGACGAACAGAGGTTACTCCATCACCGGTTTTCCGTCCGAGTCGAGGATCGTTATCGAATACCCGAGATCTTTCAAACCCGGTTCGATCACGCTCCTGTCGCCGACGATAACGATCGCCATCTTCGACGGATCCAGATACTGCTTCGCCACACGATTTACATCGTCGAGCGTGACGGCATTCACTTTTGAAATATAGTCGTTAAAGTACGTATCCGGCAGTCCATAAACGACCAGGTTCGCGAGCTGATTCGATATCGCTCCCACGGTCTCAAAACCGCCGGGATATCGCCGGATCAAACTCTGCCGGTTGTAATCAAGCTCTTTCTCGGTGACCGGAATGCCGCCGCGAATGCCGTTGAGCTCTTTCATAAACTCGACGATCGCTTCTTTCGTGACCGCCGTCTGGATGTCGCCGCCCGCACGGAAAGGTCCCGCTCCTCGTCGAAACACGAATCCGCTATTCGCGCCGTACGTATAACCTTTATCCTCGCGCAGGTTCATCGAGATACGCGATGTGATGCTGCCGCCGAGGATCGAGTTCATGACTACAACGGGGAAGTAGTCCGGATTGCCGCGGTCGATACCGACCTGTCCGATCGAGACGACCGACTGTGCCGAGTTTGGCCGATCGACGATGTAGATGCCGGTCTTATCAAACGCTTTTGCCGATGGCAGATCGCGATTCGCAGCCGCCTCGCCCTTCCATCCATCGAACGCTTTTTCGAGTTTTGATTTGAGCGCGGTCTTGTCGAAATCACCGACGACGATAAGTACGCCGTTGTTCGGACGATACGTCGATTCGTAAAACTTGACGATATCGCCGCGGGTGATCGCTTTGATCGACGCTTCATTGTTGTCGCGTCCGTACGGATGGTCGCCGTAGAGCACTTTGTTGTAAACGATATTCGAAACAGCGTTAGGATTCGCCTTGACCTGACGCAGACTGACGAGTTGGCGGCCACGGAAGCTCTCAACTTCCTTGTCGGGGAACACCGGGTTCATGATCACATCTGCGTAAAGCTCTAGCGCCTTGTCCAGATTGCGCGTAAGCGTCTGAATTGTGACGTTGGTCGAGTCCCAACCCGATCCGGTACTGATGCCCGGGATGCCAAGCGCCTGAAGCTGATTCGTGATGTCGACCGCCGAGCGCGTCTTCGTCCCATCGTCGAGGAGGCTGGCCGTCATATTTGCCAAACCGGTGCGGTCGTCGGGCTCGTTGCTCTGACCGGATTTCAGCACCAGATTCATCGCCACGATCGGCAGTTCTTTTTGCTCGACCATCCAAACCTCAAGACCGTTGGCGAGCTTTGTCTTTTCGATCGCTGGCAGCACGAGCTTTGGATTCGGCCCCGCCTTTGGCAATTTCGCAGTTTGCTCGGCGATCAGATCGTCGTTCTTCTTTTCCGATTTTACCGAGGTCGGCTTGTCCGCTCCGCGATTCGCACGCTGCGCATCGCCCTGTCGCGGTACATATGACATCACCAGACGGTTTGGGGTCAGGTAAGTATTCGCGACGCGCTGAATGTCGGCCGGCGTTACGCGAGCGTAACGATCGAGATCGGCTTGGAAGTAGTCCGGCCGGTTTAGATAGCCGGTGTATGTGGCAAGCTGACTGCCCTTTCCGAGAACAGTTTGGAGCCCAAAGATCGTCTGCGATTCGATGCTGTTCTTAGCCCGCGTCATTTCGTCCGCGGTCGGCGGTTCTTTCTTTATCCGCTCGATCTCGACGTTGATCTCTTTTTCAATGTCGTCGAGAGACTTTCCGGGACGGGCAGTGGTCTGGATCTGGAATAGTCCCCCGATCTCGTTGGTGCCGTTGAAGGCTCCGACCTGCTGCGCGATCTCTTTTTCGTAGACAAGGTTGCTTTGCAGACGCGAGCTTCGCCCGGTCGAAAGAATATAGCCGAGCAGGTCGAGCGCCGCTTCGTCCGCATTGTATTGGGGAACGCCGTGCCAAACCATGTATCGTCGCGGCAGCGGGACCGAATCTTCAACCGTTGTGCGGATCTCTTTCTCGAGCTTCGGCATCGGGTTGTTCGGGCGGCTTATCGCTTCGCCTTTCGCGATCGGGCCGAAGTATTTTTCGATCCAACCCCGTGCCTGTTTTTCATTAAAGTCACCGGCAAGCACCAGCACCGTGTTGTTCGGCACGTAGTATCGACGGAAGAAACTCTTTACATCATCCAGAGTCGCCGCCTGGAGATCCTCCATGGAGCCGATGGTCGTCCAGTTATACGGATGTCCCTTCGGATACATTAACTCGCCGATCTTTTCGAACGAGGTTCCGTACGGCTGATTGTCCACACGTTGGCGGCGCTCGTTCTTTACGACGTCGCGCTGGTTGTCGAGCTTTTCCTGCGTCATCGCCTCGAGCAGGCCGCCAAGCCGGTCCGCTTCGAGCATGATAGCGAGCTCGAGAAAATTCGACGGGACGGTTTCGAAATACCATGTGCGATCCTGGTTCGTCGTGCCGTTGACGTTCCCGCCCGCTTCCTGCAAAGGCGTGAAGTAATCGGTGTTGTAGTTCTTCGAGCCCTGAAACATCATGTGCTCGAAGAGATGAGCGAACCCGGTCCGTCCTACCTCCTCGTTCTTTGCTCCGACGTGATACCAGGTATTGACGGCAACTATCGGTGTCGATCTGTCCTCGTGGAGAACGACCCGCAGGCCGTTCTTTAGTTGATACTGCTTGATCTTTATCGGGGGCAGTTTGTCACCACCTTTCTTTTGTGCAGCCGCGGTCATCGCCATAAGAGAAATAGCCACCATAACGCCCGCAAACACCTCTTTGATTCGCATAAACGAAACTCCTTATTTGTAAAAGTATGAAAAAAGCGAAGAACGGCTACCGCCTATCCGGCTTGCCGCCAAATAGAAAGTAAACCGGCTTTTGTGTTCTGAATCTTTTACGCCGGCCGCGGCGATCAGGTTTCGCGTTTAGCCAGGGCGACGATCTTTTCGCGTTTTGAGACGACGACGCCGCCCGGTATCTCGACCGTGATGGCGTACATCTTTGTGTTCTTCGGCGGCAGCTTGGCATTGATGGGAATGATCACCTCGCCGACCGAATTCACGGTGAACGTTCCGCCGTCGATAGGCGTCTTGTCGTCCTGCGTCTCATCGAATATCCAAAGCTGATACGTTTCCTTGTTAGGGTCGTTGACCGGCAGGCCGCTGAGACGCATATAGCCCGCCTGTTTCGCGTCGCTCCAGACGATATCGCCCGACGGCGTCAGCTCTTTTACATTCCCCGCACCCCAATCCGCTCGTGCAAGATCCGGTGCCGAATCGATCAGGCGTTGACGCATCTGCGATGGCGTTAGCCTTTCTTCAGGAGTCGGTGTCGGGAAATTTCCCTGAACGATCGTGCTTTGAGGTCGCGTGTAGAAAATGTTCAGCGCCAGCGCAAGGCATGCAGCCGCCGCGACGGCCCAGCCGAGCCAATTGAAGAGCGAACCGCTCGGCGCCTCATCCGAATCCGACACGAACGCGGAAACCGACGACGCTCTTGATTCCGGCGTCTTGTCGAAATATCTTTCTGCTTCCGCGAGAATCCGCGATTGCAGATTCGCAGGCATCGCCTGGCTCGTATCCAGATGGGCCATCGAGAGCGCCGCGGCAGTTAACTCGAACGACTCGGACTCGCCTTCGCGGCCCATTTCTCTTTCGAGATCTGCCAACTGCTTCTCTTCCTGCGGATTCAGCCCGTAGGTAGCCTTCTTGCAAAGGAGGTCAAGCATTGTTTCTTCAATTTGTTCGTTCATGCTGACACCTCCCTTCGAATTTCTGTTGATCCCAAGCCTAATATTTCCCTCGCCTGCAAAATCCCGCGGCGGGCGTGTGTTTTTACCGTGCCGAGAGGCATCCCTGTTGCGTCCGAGATCTCCTGATGCGACATGCCCTCGACGATCGAAAGCTGGAGCACTTGCTGTTGCTCGGGCCGCAGCGCTTTAAGCGCCTTTGCGGCCTCGTTCGCCTCGACCGACGTCTGCAAAGTTTGATCGCTTCGATTTGTCGGCTCGACCAAAACATCTTCTAACGAGTCGGCCGAGATCCTCCGCGCCGAATACCGTATCCGGTCGATAATACGGCGGCGGGCGATCATCGCAACGAATGTCGTCTCGGACGACTGCGACGGATCGAACCGCTCGGCGTTTTTCCAAATATCGACAAAGATCTCTTGCACAACATCCTCTGCGTCCTCAGAATTTCTGAGCATCCGACGCGCCAACGACCAAACAAGGCCGCCGTAGGTTTTCAGACAGTCCTGAACGGCGTCTGAGTCGCCCGCAGAAATTCGATTTAGGATAGCTTGAGCCACAAATAAGTGATTAATTCATCTCTAAGCTATCGTATTTCAATGCCGAACGCCAAATTGCGTCCGTCGACAAGTCTCGAATAAGAGTTCGTCTTGTTACGCCGTTCAGTTTCACGAAAGGACAAGCATTCGGATCGACTAGACACACACGATTCGGTAAGCAGAGCGAATACGATTGTCAGTCTTTTGAATTGCCATTAGATTTCGGTATTTGAATTCGAGCTGTCTGAAAAGGCGGCCTTTTTTGAATTGCCTCCCGCTTCAGCGGGAGGTCAGCAGCGTGTCGACCGGCTTTAGCCGAACTTTACGAGAGATATTCATTGGCTTCAGCCACACGAATCCCCGTCCATACTGTGAAAGCCGTAGCTCCAACTTCGGCTAAAGCCGATCCAGTTTCCCAGCCTAACCTCCCGCTGAAGCGGGAGGCAATTAATCGGAACCCTGCGAACAGGCATGTGAATTCTCTAGATGTTTAGGGCGTTCCGGCAGTTAGCGCTTGCCTGCCAAGCGCGACGCGACGAACAATCCGAGCATGGTGAAAGTGGTTATCGCGGAGATGAGACAGAACTGACAGAACGCGCCGATGACATACGCCTGAAGATATAAGAGCCAGAGGGTGAAGATCGACATGAGCGAGACCTGGACTCCGAACAAGGTCCACGTCGTGCGGTTACCAAAGGCGGCGAGGAGCGCGAGTGCGAAAGCGACAAAATACGCGGCCGCACCAAACGCCGCGAGCGGCACACCGCCGATCTCGGCGTAAGGGCTGGTCAAGACGGTCTCGCACCCCGTTATGAGACTGCACGGAACGGGCTCGGCCGTAAACTGGTGGACCGTCAGATAAGTCGCGTCGGCGAGGCCGGCCACCGCAACGATCGCCGCGGCGACGGGTAGCTTGCTTATCGAAGAACCTTCGGCAGCCTCATTCATTTCGAAGTTGAATTACCGTCGCTCGAATTAACCTGCGAGGTCGATGACGCCGATGAC
Source organism: Acidobacteriota bacterium (assembly GCA_040006435.1). GTDB lineage: Bacteria > Acidobacteriota > Blastocatellia > Pyrinomonadales > Pyrinomonadaceae > OLB17. The sequence goes on along the minus strand of JBDTWZ010000015.1, from coordinate 21,514 downwards.
TGGGTCTGAGTCGACGTGGTTTTTTGCAGCTCGGCATCGATGATCCGTCGCAGTCCGGGGACATTCACTTCGGGAAACGGTATCAGCTCGCCGTTAACATAGATCGACGGAGTCGAGCTTACGCCCAGCCCCTTCCCGCGCTGCATGTCCTGATCGACGCGCGACTTGGCGCTGAGACCGGTAATATCATTCTGCCACTGCTGAACATCAAGCCCGATCTTCGCGGCGTACCCGGCCCACAGCTGTTTATGATCGGAGCTCGGGCTGGCCCAGGTCTGCTGATTTGCAAACAGCTGGTCCTGCATCTGCCAGAATTTTCCCTGCATGCCGGCCGCTTCGGCGGCGACCGCCGCATCATATGCTTTCTCGTGCATGCTCAATGGAAACTGACGAAAGATCATCTTGATCTTGCTGCCGTACGCGGACTGGATCTCTTTCATGACCGGGTGCGTCGCACCGCACGAGCCGCATTGAAAGTCGGCAAACTCTTCGACCGTAACCGTCGCGGTCGGCGAACCGAGCATGTTAGGCGGATTTGCACCGGCGGGTGCGTTCACCGGGATCGACGGCGTGCGGGTAACGTTCGCCTTAGTCGAATTCACATTCGAATTGGTCGCCGGTTTCGACTGGCTGTATAACCACCACGCACCTCCGACAACGCCGACCAGCACCAGGCCGATGATTACCACAGGAATGACAGTATCGTTTTTCTTAGGTTCGTTTTTCATTTTCGATTTTGTCCAACTACTTTACGGCTCGCAGCCGGTTCTTGTTCGCCGGCATTTCGGCCAGTGACTCGACAGATCTTTTCACGCGGTCGCGAATGCCGTCGGCGTCGAGCCCGTACTTCGCAAGCAAAAATTTCGGATCGCCGTGTGTAACGATCTCGTCAGCGACGCCCATTCGAATAAGCTTTACTTTATCCTGAAGGCCGTTTGCCTCGAGCAACTCCAATATCGCCGAGCCAAATCCGCCGGCGAGATACGCTTCCTCGACCGTCACGATGAGATCGAACTCGACGGCGAGTCGAAGGATCGTCTCGCCGTCGAGCGGCTTAACGAACCTTGCGTTCACCACGGTCGCCTCGATGCCATCGATCTTCAAACCTTCGGCGGCGTCGAGCGAGGGATGGACCATCGAGCCATACGCAATAATTGCGACGTCCTTACCTTCGCGGAGCGTCTCGGATCGGCCGATCTCGATCAGCTTCGGCCTGTTGGAAATATCGGCTCCTACGCCGCTGCCGCGCGGATACCGAAGTGCGGCCGGCCCATCGTATTCGATCGCCGTCAGCATCATGTCGCGCATTTCGGCTTCGTCCTTTGGCGCCATCAGAATTATGTTCGGATAACCGCGAAGATATGCAATGTCCAGCAGGCCATGATGCGTCGGCCCGTCGGCACCGACAATTCCGGCGCGGTCCATCGCAAAGGTGACGTTCAAATTTTGAAGGCAGACGTCGTGAATCAGCTGATCGTATCCGCGCTGCAAGAATGTCGAGTAGATCGCGGCAACCGGCTTCAGGCCCTCGCACGCCATCCCGGCGCAGAATGTCACCGCATGTTGTTCGGCGATGCCGACGTCGAACGCCCGATCGGGAAATTTCTCCAGCACCTTGTCGACCCCCGTACCGTCGGGCATCGCCGCGGTCAGTGCGACTATGCGTTCATCCGTCGCCATCAGCTCGCACATCGTCTCGCCAAAGACCGCCGTGTACATCGGCGGCGATGCCTTGCTCGATTTGTACGGCAAGCCTGTCTTCGGATCGAAGGGGCCGGTCGCGTGATACGCGTAATAATTTTTTTCAGGGTTTGGAAAGCCTTTTCCCTTGGTCGTCAACGCGTGGACGATAACCGGACCGTCATCGACTTTCTTTGCTTCTTCAAGGGCACGAACGAGATTGGCGACATTATGCCCATCGACGTAGCCGATGTATTTGAATCCAAGCTCGTTGACGAGAGCTCCGGGCAGAACCGCCGCGGCGATCGCGTCCTTCACCGACTTCGCAGCATTGCGCAGATGACGGCCGATCCCGGGAACGCTTTCAAGAGCGTCGCCGATCTCTTCCTTCAGATGCTGGTAGCTTTGCGCTTCCTTGATGCGGTTGAGATATCCGCTCAAAGATCCGACCGCGGGTGCGATCGACATTCCGTTGTCGTTGAGGATGACGATCAGACGCGATTTTAAATGTCCGGCCTGATTAATGGCTTCCATCGCCATGCCGCCGGCAAGCGAAGAGTCGCCGATCAGCGCACACACGTGAAAATCTTCCTTCTTCTTATCGCGAGCGACGGCCATCCCGAGCGCGGCCGAAAGCGACGTTGAAGCGTGGCCCGCGCCAAACGTGTCGTACTCCGACTCGTCACGGCGAAGAAATCCGCTCAGTCCGCCAAATTGTTTGATCGTGTGAAGTTCGTCGCGCCGTCCGGTGAGGATCTTGTGCGCGTACGCCTGATGCCCGACGTCCCAGACAAGGCGATCGTTCGGAGTATCAAAAACATAGTGCATCGCCACCGCTAGCTCGACCGCGCCAAGGGATGCTCCGGTGTGCCCGCCCACACGCGAACAAGTATCGATAATGAACTGGCGAACCTCGTCGGCGACCTCCTGCAGGTCGTCGACGCGAAGCTCGCGAAGGTCGGCAGGAGAATTGATCTCGGATAAAAATCTCATTTTTTAGCGGGACGGGCTGTAAGCACGCCCAGGCGACTGCCCGATGAACCTGTCTTACAAACCACGCATTTTACCAACCGAACAACCCTAAATCCAACTTGGGCGGCAATTCTAGGACGATATCACGTCATTTGCTGCGCATTTCGTGTTGCTTGTACGTTTGAAACAACACGAACAAAGACAGAACACGAATCTGAATCGCTTCAAAATCATGGCGTACCTTTGTCTGCTTCGTGTGCGTTAGCGGTTGCGGCTTTTGTGATAAGAACAAACCACTAACTCACACCAAACACACGGATTCCACGTCTCCGCGACAAACGAAGATTTAGAATGGATACCGAAAGCGTTTTTACATTTCTTTACAGGTCGGGCCGAAATAGTTTCGGCTAAACCCCTCAAACTAGCGTCATAACACACGAAAGCGAAAGCTGGAAAAATATCACTCAAGAGGTACAACATGTCATTAAAAAATAAATTCTCTTCCGCAATCACACTCGCCTTTGCCATCGCGGCCTTCGCCGTCTTCGCATCGGCACAGGACGCTGCGAAAACGCAGGAAGACAACAGCCAGAAATTGGAAAAGCATGTTCGCGGCGAACGCCATCATCGCGGAATGCGCGGCGACAAAGCCGGCCGACACGGCGGAATGCGCGGGATGCGTGGCGGGATGTTCGGCCTTCGCGGCATTGAGCTGACCGACGCTCAGAAACAGCAGATCCACGCAATTCACGAAGCGAACAAGCCGAGCGAATCGCAGATGGCTGAAATGAAAGCGATGCACGATGCACGCAAGAGTGGCGGTGAGCCGACCGAAGCACAGCGTTCGGAGATGAAGGCCCGTCGTGAGCAGATGCGTGCCAAGCACGAATCGGTCCGTACGCAGATCCTTGCGATCCTTACACCCGAACAGCGTACGCAGTTCGAAGCTAATAAAGCCGAGCGTGAAAAGCGTCGCGAAGAGTTTCGACAGAATCGTCAGGAGCGCAAGGCCGCTCGCGACGCCGCTAAACCGACGGACAATAACTAATTACTTCGACCTATTTCCAGGTCGTCGAAATACGAAAGGCGTGAGTTTTTATGCTCACGCCTTTTTTGTTTTTGGTCGTGTGTCAGTTTCAGTCTAATAACAGACCCTCTTCCTCTCCCTCAAGGAGCGAAATGTTTGTAGAACGGTACGGACAGAAGCAGTCCGCTCCAGCGGAGCGGGACGGAACATTTCGTCGGAAAGCCTATCGACGCGTTGACCCCACATAAACTGTTTAGCCGTTCATTTCTATTTCGAATAATTAATACAAATACAATACTCGCGCTAAACCCGCCTGCTAACATGTTCGCCACTCGATCAGAGTTTCTTTTCCAGTAACCATAGAACGAGGATCCAAAAACCGGATCCTCAAGGAGAAGCTCCCCATGTCTCTCGACTACTCCCAACTCTCTCGAAAGCGAAGAAAGTTTTTGCCCGGCCTAACAGCACTCGTCTTCGTTGCGTTAATTACGATCGGCGTCTTTGCGAAAAACGATTGGTTCCCCTCGACCGACAATCTAACCGGCGCCAAGACCGGCTGGTTTGGAGCGCGACGGCCGGCGAATGCGTCCAGTAGTTGGAACCCGTTCGCACCGCCCCTACCAACTCCCACACCACAACTATCGAAAGAATACATCTACGCCGGCTCGCGGCTTCTCGCGGTCGAGGACGCCAACGCAAATGCCTCCCCTCCGGCAGACCTCGCCGTTTGGCGTCCCTCGACGGGGACATGGTGGGTGATGGGTGGATCGAATTCGGCGCAGGCCACGCAGAGCTGGGGGACACCAGGCGACAAACCGGTCCCCGGCGATTACGACGGCGATGGTAAGACCGACTTCTCCGTGTTTCGTCCTTCGACCGGCCAATGGTTTGTTCTGCAGTCGAGCGACAACGCATGGGGCCCCGTCATCACGTGGGGGACACCGACCGATTTTCGGGTCGCGGCGGATTACGACGGCGATGGCAAAACGGACCGGGCGGTGTGGCGGGCGTCCGACGGCATCTGGTACATCGTCCGAAGTTCGGATGGCGCTAGTTCGTATCAGACGTTCGGGACCAATGGCGACGTCCCGGCTCCCGCCGATTACGATGGCGACGGCCGCGCCGATATCGCGGTTTGGCGAAACTCGGACCGCAAGTTCTATTCGCTAAACAGCTCGAACGGTAGCTTGTCGATAGTCGCGATGGGCCAGTCGAGCAGCGAGCCTGTGAGCGCCGACTACGACGGAGACGGCCGAGCGGACCACGCCATTCGAAACGGATCGAACTGGATCATCCGTCAAAGCTCAAACGGCCAGACAGTTACGATTCCTTGGCAGCAATCCGGCGATGTCGCCGTGCCCAACGACTACGACGGCGACGCGAAGTGCGACATTGCCGTCTGGAGAAATTCCAGCGGCAACTGGTTTATCCGCCGATCCGCATCCGGCAATTCACTTAGACAAGTCCAGTGGGGAATCTCCGGAGACGTCCCCGTCGCGGCTTTTTATCGGAGGTAAAGATGTTTCGAGATTTATTCACCCACACCAACTGCGTCGACCTTCGGAACGCGAGCGAAGGTCTCCTCTTAGAAACAGAAAGCCCGGTCGCGAGCCGTCCGCATTTGACGGATCTGAACTGGCGAAGCTTGCTGTCTTGTCTGTTATTGATGATCGGCGTCACGCTTTCAGCGGCGGCACAGAGTGATCAATCGAACCTGCAATTTACCGAAGGAAGGGTTAATGACAGCGGGTCGTTGTCGTTGGGCGTGTCACTCGGCACGTACAAGGGGCGAGGGATCGATCTACCGGTTTCGCTCAGCTATTCCTCCGACATTTGGAAGATCGAGCATCTTGGAAAGGCGCAGGTGACGCCGCCGGGATATGGCTGCTGTATTACGCAGAGCGTTACCGAAGCGATCTACAGCAAGAATACGATGTCCGGTTGGAGCACGAGCCTCGGGCTGCCGATCATAGAGTTTCCCAAATCGACTACCACATATGACTATAAGGGTAAATCGGCTGGCTCCGTCGCCGGGTGTGCCGGATATCGGATTCGGGAAGTTTACATCCATATGCCTGATGGTTCGACGCACACGCTGAGAAAGAATGATCAGCCTTCGAACATTAATCCGGTCGGTGTGGATATGTACGGGACGTTCTATGCGATCGACGGTTCGCGCATGCGTTTCGACGGGAACGGTACATCCGACACGGGCACCATCTACATGCCGGACGGAACTCGATACATCCTCGGCCACCCAATCTCGTACCTTGTTGATAGAAACGGCAACACTATGAGCTACAACGAGGGAAGCCGGCAGTGGACCGACACGCTCGGCCGTGTGATCGCAAATCCGCTTCCGGTGACGCCGACGGTCGGAGATTTTCCGTACAGCTTACCCGGCCTCGCGGGTGTAAACGGTGGGCTTCAAACTTACACCCTCAAGTGGAGAAACCTCGCCGATGTCAGAACGCCCGACGCGGCCGGATCTCCGCCGGCGTTGCGGGTAATCGGGAGCGAGGCTTTGCCATATCCAAATGGGCTGCCGGGAAGCGGTAATTCTCCTGTCAGTAACCCTGCCCAATACGACAGGCTTTTTCAATCGTCACCTTTCGGGAATTCCGGCGACGGCCCGATCGTACCGACGCTCGTCGTCGGTCGGGGACAATCGTTCGGACAAGTCTTTGATCCGGTCGTTCTCTCTGAGATCGTACTGCCGAACGGAACAAGTTATCGCTTCGGTTACAACGTATATGGCGAGATCGATAAGGTCGTCTACCCGACGAATGCCTACGATCTTTATGAGCACACGGGAGTTCCGCCGGCGGTTGAAGCGCATGATACAAGTACTGACGAGGACGATCCGCACCCATACATCCAGGCGCTAAGGTCATTAAAGACACGCAAACAAAGTGAGAATGGATCCGGCAACGACATTCGGGAATGGAAATATACCGTCGTGAAGGACCTTGATGGCGGAGGTTCAACAACGGTGATCGCTCCCGACAAGACGAGAACTCTCACGATCAACTATGGTCCGGGGCCGAAAACCGCGACTTACGGCCCCGGCACCACATCGTTAGCAATGATCTATCCCTTTGGTTTTCGCGACGCGAGGGTCGGAATGCCGGCGGTCAAGAAGTTCTATTCATCTTCAGTCGATGGGCTGGGCGGTGAGCTTCTGCGGCAGGAAATTTTCCAGTATGAACAAACGTCTGTGAATTACACGATGCAGTGTCAACTCGGGCAGACGCAGGTCACGCGAACCTATCCGCTGAGCCGGACGCCCCGGCTGACTAGACAGACCAGTTTCATCTTCGAGGGCGGCGGCCCGGCGCTCGCTCAATCGGCGACGTTTCAATACGATCTGTCGAACGAATTCACAACCGGCATCGATCAGACACAGGCGGCGGCTTATCAATACGTCGTGGTCGATAATCAGACGGGTCAGACTGGCGATATGTCTCAGATCCCGATTGGCACGCTGGCAAAGTACTCCGAGGCCGTTTTTCTCAATGACGCTATTTACAGTAACGCGAATATTCTCGGCCTGGCGAGTGTTGCGAAGATCAGGGACGCAGCCGGTAATGTCGTTTCCCAGAGCCAGATGGTCTATGACGAGGCTGTTTATTCTCCGGCAGTTGGCCGCGCGCTGCCGACATCGATGCGGACGTGGGACAGCACGAAAGGTGCGGTCACGAATCCGGATGCGTATCTTGTAACTCGTGCGAAGTTCGACAACTGGGGAAATCGCGTCGAGGCGACGGATGCGAAAGGCTACGTCACGACGACTGTTTATGACTCGACTTATCAAGCGTTCCCCGTTCAGGTGATATCGCCGGTTCCCGATCCGACAGGCGTTCAGGGATCGAGCAGCGCATTCACGACCCGCGTATCCTATGACTACACGACCGGCTTGCCGCTCACGACGACCGACGTCAACAACCAGACGACGACGATGGAATACAACGATCCGTTGCTTCGTCCGACGCGCGTCATTGCGCCCAACGGCCATCAAACCATTACCGAGTACGGCGCCGGCACCAGCGAAGCAACTCGTTGGGTGAAGGCGCGAACGCAGATCGACACCGAAAAGTGGAGTGAGGCGATCTCGAAATACGACGGTATCGGGCGAACGTATTTTACAAAGAAGATCGACGCGCAAGGCAATGTCGCAACAAAAACCGAATACGACATAATGGGCCGCGTGCTGAGGTCATCGAACCCGTACAAGGTCGATGCTTCTGATAATCCGGTCGAGACTGTCTACTGGACGACGCCGGAGTACGACGACCTGAGCCGAACAAAGAAAGTCATCTCGCCCGATACCGATGACGTACAGATCGCATACGACATCTCAACAACGGGCGTCATCGGACCAACTAAGACCGTCACCGACCAGGCCGGAAAAAAACGAACCGGGATCACCGATGCGCTCGGCAATATGGTTCGAGTGATCGAAGATCCGGCAGGTTCGCCGTTGACGACCGACTACGTCTTCGACACGCTCGGCAATCTTCGCAGGACAATACAGGGTGAGCAGAGCCGCTACTTTATGTGCGACTCGCTCGGACGGGTTCTGTTTGCCAAGCAGCCCGAGCAGGACACGAACGCGGCGTTCGTCGCGACCGATGTGATAACCGGCAACACAAGCTGGTCCGTGAAATATTCGTACGACGACAACGGAAATATTCTGACGACGACCGATGCTCGGAACATCTCGATCACCGGAACCTATGACCGATTCAGCCGGCTGCTCACGCGCGACTATTCGGATTCGACGCCGGACGTAAATTTCTATTACGACGGCACCGGGCTCGGCGGCGTCCCCGCCTTTTCAAAAGGCAAGACGACAAAGGTCGCGAGCACGGTCGCCGAGAGCAGAAACAAGAGCTTCGATCAGTTGGGCCGCCTTCTGTCCAGCGAACAGCGCACGACTGCGGAACAGCTTGCCGGAACCCAGGCTCCGCATACCTTCTCGTATGGTTACAATCTCTCGGGTGCCTTGATCGAGGAAACTTATCCGTCGGGAAGAGTGGTCCGGAATACGCTCAACAGCGACGGCGAGCTGTCGCAGGTGCAGAGCAAAAAGAACGCTGCGCAGGGATTCTTCACCTACGCCGACAGCTTTGCGTACAACCCTTCGGGTGCGGTGACGAGGATGCAGCTCGGCAACGGCCATTGGGAAACGGCCGCATACGATCCGAAGCGTTTGCAGGTCACGAAGATCGGTCTCGGCGTGACGAGCGCCGATGAAAATCTTTTCCGGCTTGAATTTCAATACAATAGCGACGGACGAACCGACAACAACGGCTCGGTCCGTCTGCAAAGGATCATTGTTCCGTCCACCGGCGGTAACGCCGCATTCACAGCCACCCAATCCTACTTTTACGATTCGCTGAATCGGATCGAATCCGCCGTTGAGACGGTTTTGGGAAATCAAACATGGAAGCAAACCTTTAGCTACGACCGATACGGTAATCGCCGGTTTGATGCAGCCGGTACGACGACGCTCGGTACGTGCCCGCAGGGGGTCTGCAACCCGGCGATCAGTACGGCGAACAACAGACTGGCGGCGGGGCAAAATTATGTGTATGATGCTGCCGGTTCGGTCACGCGGGACGCGACCGGACAACGATTCGGCTACGACGCCGAAAACCATCAGAAAGAGTTTTTTGCTGCGTCAAACCAGACGACGGCGCCCGACGCCACGTACCAGTACGACGGCGAAGGCAAGCGAGTGAAGAAGGTGGTCGGAAACGAAGTAACAATCTTTGTTTACGACGCGAGCGGACAGCTCGCCGCCGAATACTCGACTACCGTCGCCCCCACGACACAGGCAACGGTCAGCTATCTCACGACAGATCACCTCGGCAGTCCACGAATTATCACCGACCAATACGGACGCGTCTCGTCACGAAAGGATTTTACGGCTTTCGGTGACGAGATCGTCACGCCGCAGCGCGTCGGGGGTTCGAACGGTAACGGCTATGACCCGCCGAACGTCAGGCAGGACTACACCGGTTATCAAAAGGATGGCGAATCGGGCCTCGAGTTCGCACAGGCCAGGTACTACAACACCGGACACGGACGATTTACAAGCGTCGATCCGATGACAGGCAGCGCGACGATCAGGAATCCCCAGACGTTCAATCGATACAGCTATGTTCTTAACAGTCCGTATAAGTTTACCGATCCCCTGGGCCTGTTTCCGAGCGGTGGCGGCGGGTGTGGCCGCGGCCGGTGTATTCACATATCGGGCGGTAACTGGTGGGACGAGAATTTGCCGTACTCACCCAGTCTCGCCAGAACGCAGCCAACAGATCAACAGGAAGATCAAACCTCTAAAACCCCGAGCGGCAATCAGCCTGAGGCGGAGCAGCCTAGAACACCTCCCGAGCCGAGCGCTGAAAGTAATAGCTCGCCCAAGCAGGATCAGCCGCCACAGCATTTACTTTCAGAAGCGATCGAGCGCATTCAGCACGTGATACTGGTACCAGCCGGCCAGACCACTGGCGGAACGTCGGGCATATTAGCTTTTGATGCAACCACCAATACTGAGATTACGAACGCACTCGGACAGGCATACGGGAACGGAGTAACCGTGGGGGGAATTGCAGCAACTACTAGCGGTGTCACCGTGCTCTCGAGTATTACAAAGAGCGAAACCAGCTCGGTCGGCCCAAGCGTGGGCGGATCTGCGTCGGGACCGACCGTAGGCGTTTCAGGTTCTCAAGGCCAAGGAATTAGTCATAGTCGAGAGGTGTCGTCGGCTGAGGCATTAAGGCAGGATCAAATGGCCAGGGCACGGAACGCTGCTGTTGTTGAAGCTGCCGCCACTCGACTCGAAGGCGTGCGATTGAGTGTCAGGACCAAAAACGGTTCCGAGAGCGTTGTGCCCGGCCGGGGGTTTTGGAAAGAAGCTTTGACGCACGAAGCAGACCTAATCTACAGACGCGGAGTTGTCGTGGGAGCGGCAAGCGCTAGCCGTGCGCCTGCCCTCGCACCGCGAAAATAGGAAAGAAAAGGAGATTTAATTATGCATTCACCCACGATAGTTATTTTCACACTCATCCTCGGTTTTCTAACCTGTTCGGATAAGAATTTACGTTCTGATGAGTCTACGGACACGCCCTTGGCGGTGGTACGGCAGTACGTTTCTTTTGCCCATGCCGGTCAATTCGAAAAGGCTGAATCGCTTGTTGTTTCGACAATCAACGGAAAAGCGAAAAATCCGGGACCGGTTGCCGGCGGCGGGTCGGAGAACAAACAGGAAAGGTCAAATTCCAACAGTACGAGTGCTTTTACGATCGTCCCCGATCCACGAGTAGTTGGCAAAGGAACTCAAGACTGGATTCAGGATTTCGCAAGATCGATCCATGACGAAAAGCTTTCCATTAGATCAGTGAGAAAAGAATCAGCAAGCGAGACCGAGGCAGGCGTCGAAGTGATCCTAGGTAATGAGAACAGGGAGGACATCTTTGGATGGGTCTTCTTACTAAGGAAGGCTGATGACAACTGGAAAATCTACGACATCACAACGGCTGGGGGGTGAGCCGGAATTCATTATGATCAAAATTATCATTCTCTCACTGGTTGTGGGTGCCAGTTCATGCGGCTCGGGCACCACTATCGCGGAAAATATTCAACCTCTGCCAGCGAAATTAGCCGACGCAGTCAACGCGATCGATGGCAAGGAACCGGGGGGAACAGTTGTGACGTTCATGGGACTGGTTCGTGCCGGCGAGGTCGAAAAAGCGAAAAATCTTTTCGCCCAACCAAAGAAGCCTGCAGAGTATGACATGTCAAAGGGCGTGCCCACATCGGGGGTTGAAACTCCGGGCACCCTAGATTGGGCGGGCTACTTTCGTGAACGCGGCTTTCGTCTCGGCAAGGTTGTATCAACACAGTCAGACGAAGGCAAGGCCGAAGTTAAGGCCGAGCTACGCGTCGACGACCTGAAAGATTTTATCCAGAATGCCGTCTTTCATCTCGAAAAGCGGGATGGCCGTTGGCTTATCTCGGACATCAACCTTGTTTTTGATGAAACGCCTGTTGATGTAGTGAAAAAATTATGGGCAGCCGTTCTTGACGGAAAGCAGGAGGATTGGGCTCCATTCGTTTCATACACGCCCGCAAGTTTTAATAATTCTGAATGCCCTCAGGTGCAAGCGCTGGAGAAGACGACGGGCCCGGATGAATATAATGCCCAGGCACCAACCACCACCCGAAAGGACTCACTTTACGATTTCACGATAAAGAAGCTCGAGACCATAAATCGAAAAAAGCCTAGACTCGAAAAACTAACACTCCACCGGATCAAAAACGACGAAGCAATGGTCGAGGTGATTTATTACGATGCGGCCGATAACATCACCGTACACACGTATGCTCTTTTGCATCGCGAAGAAAATACCTGGAAGGTTTTCTTGATCGCAGCTAACCCGGAGCTCGTTAATCCGAAATATGCAGCCGATCGATGCAAGTGAGTGGCCAGCGCGGTAGATTCTGCGGTAGTGAACAAACGTTGCTACCGAACCGGCCTCGGATAAACCACCGGGCTCTTATTGCCCGCCTTATCGACGGCGCGGACGCCAAAGAAATAGTTGTCCTTCGACCGCGCCTTCATCACAAAGTTTGTTACATTTCCGACAAAGACCGCATCGGTCCATTCCGCTGCGGTCGTGTCGCGCCATACGACCTCATAACCGGCAAGATCGGCATCGCCGTTCGCATCCCATCGCAGTTCCGTATCGTTCGTCAGACGCGTCGTCACAAGTCCGACGTTCTTTGGACGCGCCGGTGCGCTTGCAAGTGAAGCGAGCGCCACCAAATTCACGCGTGCAACGTTTGCCGTATATTCGAAATCGACGAACTCCGGCGTGTCTCCATAGAAGACGCCCGCTTCAGTTCGAACATTCTGGTGCTGGTGCGTGTAGTCCTCATCCGATTCGGTAAATCGCACGCCGGCAAAACCGCGCTCGACGAACGGAATGTGATCGCCGCCGCGAAGATAGCGGTCCCGCCGATAGATCATCCAGACCTTAAAAGTTTTCAGATAGCGATCGGCCTGTTCCTTTATGTACCGCGCCAGCTGTCGCGATGCCGAATCGTTCTCGCCGCCGACGCTGCGACGCGTTCCCGCCTCGGCTTGAGTCTCGTTCGACGGCACGCCCTCGCTAAATACACGAACACGATTGCGGTTCGGAGAATTTTTCTGCGATGTTACGCCACCGACGATGTCGTTCGTGAACATCGCCTCGATATCCGTTTTTTTCTCGACCGCCTGCTGCGCAAAATATGTCGCACCGAGCAGGCCTTGCTCTTCGCCCGGCACGGTCATAAAAACGATCGTCGCGTCAAACTTTTTCTTCGACATCACACGTGCGAGCTCGATGACCGCGGCCGTGCCCGAGGCGTCATCATTTGCGCCGGGTGCGTCGCACTTAGAGTCCGTCGGCGACGTACACATCGAATCGTAATGCCCGGATACGACGTAAACCCGTTCCGGATCCGTCGTGCCTTTCAGAGTTGCGATGACGTTCGTCAATGTAGTCGGTTCGGGTACGCGTGCCGCTTTTGGCTGTAGGAATGATTGCTTCTCAACCTCAAGACAATTACCGCATTCGGCGCTGATACGCTGAAACTCCGCGTAGATCCAATCGCGCGCCGCACCGATGCCGCGAGCCGGATCGTCCTGCTCGCTTAGCGTATTGCGTGTGCCGAAAGAAACCAGTTTTCGGATCGTCGCCTCGATATTCTTTCCCGAAACTTCCTTGATCATTTTCGCAACGTCCGCATCGGGTTTCGAACGCGGTGCCTGGGCTAAACCGGCTATTGCAACAGTTAGAACGAGCGACGTCAGAAACAGTGATCGTAATATCATTTTCCCCTTTATTTCGCGTGTAATAGAGATATATATTTACGGCTATATACCAACTTGTGCAAACCCCGCAGGGCGGGTCGTCCCAGGTGTTCGTACTATTTGCCGTGACCCCTGGTTTGATTTCTTCTGGATCTGACCACAAAATCACACTGAACGAACCAAAAACTGGAAGGCAGCTTGTTTCCGGAAATCTTAAGACAAACGCGTATCAATTCTGCAAGGCATATCCCGGCCACGGTTTTGCCCGACAACTTTTGGAGCAAAAATATGAAAGTAATTACCTTGTTACTGATCCTGGCGTCTCTCACGTATGCACAGCATGGTCATGGTTCGCACACGCCGGAGAAGCGCGTGATCCTGCTCGAAGACGGTCTTGGAAAGATCGACCATCCGGTCTCGACAAAAAATGCCGAGGCGCAAAAGTTCTTCAATCAGGGATTGGCGTATCTTTTCGCTTTTAACCACGACGAAGGTGTCGCGTCGTTCAGACGCGCGGCCGAACTTGATCCGGAGCTTGCTATCGCCCACTGGGGTGCATCGCTCGGACTCGGGGCGAATTATAACGATCCGGCAAACACCGAGCGCTTCTCTCAGGCGTATGTCTCCCTACAGAAAGCGCTTGAGCTGGCTCCGAAGGCAAGTGAAGCGGAGCGTGCCTATATCAGCGCATTGTCGAAGCGCTATTCGAAGGACCCCGATGCCGATACGGCCAAGCTTGCGAGCGATTACCGAATGGCGATGGCAGAACTTGTAAAGCGATATCCGGACGATCTCGATGCCGCCACGCTGTATGCCGAGAGCATGATGAACCTGCGGCCGTGGCAGCTCTGGTCACTGGACGGAAAACCGGCCGAAGGAACGCTTGAGATCCTCGAGGTCCTCGAAGGTGTCTTGAAGCGCAACCCGCACCATACAGGGGCGAACCACTATTACATCCATGCGATCGAGGCGGGCCCGAACCCGGAGCGCGGCACGGCCGCCGCGATGCGTCTCTCGGGGCTTGCGCCAAACGCGGGCCATCTGGTCCACATGCCTTCGCATATCTATCTGCGGACGGGCGATTGGGACGAGGCCGTAAAGAGCAACGATCTGGCGATCATCGCCGATCGAAACTACATCGCGAAAAGCGGCGCCAACGGCATTTACCCGTTGATGTACTACAACCACAATATCCACATGCTGGCAGCATCGCATGCCGGGAACGGAAACTTCGCCGGTGCGGTCAAGGCCGCCCGCGAGCTGGAGGCGAACGTTCGGCCGAATGTTGCGTCCATGCCGATGCTTGAAATGTTCATGCCGTACACGATGGTGACGCTTGTCCGCTTTCATAGGTGGGACGAGGTCGCCAGCTATCGGCAGCCCGCCCCCGAACTGCAGACGACTACGGCGATCTGGCGATTCGCACGGGGTATGGCGATGGCAGAGACGGGAAAGACGGCTGACGCCGATAAAGAGCTTACGGCTTTGCGGCTGTTGGCTGAGACTGTCCCGCAGGATGCCACCATTGGAAACAATTCGGCGCGCGCGGTCATAAAGGTCGCGGAAGAATTACTCGCCGGCCAGCTTGCCCTCGCCAAGGGCGATAAAGCCGCCGGGATCGCAGCGCTCCACAGGGCGGTGGCTGCGGAGGATCTGCTTAATTACAACGAGCCACCCGATTGGCATGTACCTACACGTGAATGGCTCGGGAGAGCGCTTTTGCGGAAAGGCGATTTTACCGGCGCGGAAAAGGTCTACCGGGAAGAGATCAACCGAAGTCCGCGCTCCGGTCGTGCGCTGTTCGGGCTTGCGGAGGCGCTCAACAAACAAGGCAAGACCACATCGGCGGATCTTGTAAAAAAGGAATTCGAGCGATCGTGGGCATCGGCAGATACAACGCTGACTGTAGAGCAACTGTACGGCACGGCACCGGGAAAAACCGGAAAAATCCGGACGCGATCTGAATCAAGTGTTGTCGGAAGGTAAGAGGGTTTCTAGTTTCCGGTTCTGGTTTTCGTGTCTTGTCTTGTTTCGTGAGTCTTCGTGTGTGTTCGTGGTTAGGTTTTCAGTTTTGCGATTGAAGACTTAGCGAAACCGGCGAAATCCGAACCACGAAATACACGAAACAAGAATTCAGAAGCGGGTGTTTCACGTCTGCTTCGACTTTTCAGACATCCTCAACTCATCGATTCATCACCTCGAATGACTGAAGCCGGCTTCCGTCCGCCGAATAAAGCAGTCCCAAGCTCTCATCCGTTACAAACTGGGCATCCGGATCGGATGCCAAGACAAATCGTGAGTCGCGACCCGTATGTATATTGACGCCGACGAGGCCCTTCCGGTCGAAGGGTTTTGGCAGGTCGGTGTAAAAGTACATGTGATGGGAGCGAAGCTCAGCGAGGCGCTTGCGGCGAAGCAGGTAGCCCGACAGTTTTTCTATTTGCCGGACCGGATCGAGCCGATCCAACACGCTTTCGCGAACGTCGCTGCTCGAAGGCGTCGCACGATCTATCGCGGTGCTCATAATCCGGCCACGAATCCCAACGGGTGTTATCACCTGGAAATCACCGATGCGGCTCGCGAGCCTTGGCACGCGGGTGAACGAACCATAGGAATAAATGCGCCGGGTGACGTAATTTCGAGCAGAGTTGCTCGCAAGAGTCGTCAGATCGAACGAACCGAACCGCGACCGCAATCCCGACCATCGGAATGAATTAGCCGCACTGGCGAGACTCAAGCCGCCGCGAGCAAGACCAATAGCCGACGTCGCTAAACCGCCGTATCGAAAATAAAGCGCGGTTGCCCGAAGCGCGATGCCAGCGATGATGCGAAACGCACCGCGCGCAGGAGCCTTGTGACGAACGCGCCAGACTTCTACTGATTGCGGATCGCGGATTGCGGACTGCGGATTATCAAAGCCGACCGCCGTTATATTGGACGTCTTAGACACGGAATCCGCAGTTCTGAACGCCGCGATCTCATCTCTTCCGCCAACCACAGCATCACCGCGTTCATTAATCAGAACGAACTGTGCCTTATCGATCTTGTGCTCGACGCGCTCCATGCGTTTCCCGGTTTTTGCATCGATCGATATGAGGTCGTCGCGGTCGGCTATCAAGATCGTACTCCTATCCGGAAAAACAAAATTCGTCAGCCCTTTATCCGCGCCCTTGAAACGCCAGATCGTCTTCCCGTTCCGCGTGTCGATCGCCGAAACACCGTACGGGCCTTTAGACTCTGTTTCGCCGTCCTTCAAACGCGTGAACTGTCCGCCCGTTCGCACGAAGAGCGTCGTTCCAATAAGTGCCATCTCGGCGCAATTGCCGAGGTCGTCGGCTTTCCACTCAACATTACCGGTGCGACGATTCACGGCGCGGATGCGGCCGCGGCCCGAGATATAAATTCGCGTGTCGTCGAAAACCGGATCGGCTTCGGTCAGCGCAAGGCCGTCCTCATTTATTTTGAATTGTTCGCGTTCTTTTTCTTTGCCGTTTCGCGCGTCATAGCTGGTTGCGCCCTCGTAGAAAAGAAACAGACGCCCGTCGAGAATGAGCGGCGCCCGATAATTGTCGAGTGTGTATGCAATGTCGCCGAGATTTTCTCCGAAGCGCGAAGGCATCATCTCGATCTCGCCGTCAAATTCTTTTTTCCAAAGCTCGTCGCCCGTCGATAGCTGAAAGACGTGGACGATCGGTTTTCGTTTCAGTCGCCCGTCGGCGGCGCCAATGGGTTCCTTAACCAACACTACTGCCAGAAGATCATTCGCCGGGTCTGCCGCTAATTGCAGTACATCACCCTTAACTTTTTCGCTCCGCCACAGCGTCGCACCGCTCGCAAGATCGATCGCTTCGAGTCTGGATTTGCTACCAAGATCGCGCGAAAAGAGAATCACATCCGTATCCGGAA
Source organism: Acidobacteriota bacterium (assembly GCA_040006435.1). Classification (GTDB taxonomy): domain Bacteria; phylum Acidobacteriota; class Blastocatellia; order Pyrinomonadales; family Pyrinomonadaceae; genus OLB17. Next base: position 4,064 of record JBDTWZ010000015.1, on the reverse strand, counting down.
CCGGCGTCACCGCCGTCTCTTCGATGCGGCCAGTCTCTCGTCTCCATATCCGCTCGCCCGTCTGCCCGTCGAGAGCGTAGAGGCTTCGCTCAGTGCCCGCGAGGACGATTCCGAAATCGGTCGTTTGATAGAAACGAATTTTCGAATCGAGATTTGCCTGCCATGCAGGCTGGGCGAGAGCGGTAAAAACGGAGAGGCACGCAAAACAAAAAGCGAGTGCGATCTTCATGGCTCTGATTGTAGCGTCTGGAAAGAATGAAAGGAAGGATCTGGTCGCCGTCATTCACCTCTTCTCGAGTCTAAGTACTGGAACCACGAATCCACACGAAAAAATACGAAACAATTTTCTCCGGTGCCGTCGCACTGACCACTGACCACTGACCACTGACCACTGACCACTGACCACTGACCACTGCCTACTGGATCCGATACGCCTTAGCGCCCCAGACGATGACCGCGGTTCCGGAAAGAGAGTTGGCGATCGACCGAAGACCGGCGTCGAGCCTGTTGAATGCCGCGGTTCCGCGGCGGACGTTTATCGTCGGGCGGCTTTGATACGCGGTGTCGTACCAAACACCGTCTTTGAGTTCAAATATTTTTCCGCTGACGACCGTTCGCCCGGACGATCTATCAGCATCGCGCTTAGCCGACAACTTTGCGCGTTCGTCCATGTTCTCCATCTGACGGTTGAACTGACTGTCATTGTTCCGCATCGGGCCACTTTGTGCCGGGACGCGCCCGACACTCGGCTGCTGCCGCATCAAGCTCAGATTGCTCGATGACGTTTCGCCTTCCTGAGCCGCAACATCGGCGATTTGTTCTTCGGCTTTAGCCTTTGCCGGCTCATCGCGTTCCTTTCCGGCAGCATCTTTCGCTACCGGCCGTGTCGCCGCCTGAGGCGCCGCCGAGAACGTGTCGGCCGGCGAAACAGCGTCCGATACTTTTTTATCCTCGCGGAGCTCGATTTCCGCGGGTGGTAAATTTGCCGTCCCGGCCCGCGACCCGGCCGCATTCGCATTTGAGTTCATTGTCGTCGATCCGGCTGTCGACATCGCATTCGCCGCCGAATTTGCATTCTCTTCCGATGCGTATGGAGGTTCTGAGGTGAAGCTCGGCCCGTGGTCCGTACTTTCTGTTTCCGACGCCTGCGACATGAGCCCGACATCGCCGGTCGAATTCTGCACGATGGTATAGCCCAGAAATCCGGCAAAGACGAGCACGAGACTGCCCATGACGTAAGCGACATTCGGGAACGCTCGCAATCGCCGATACCACGGATCACTCTCCGCGGCCGCCATCGGAAAGGCCGCAGCCGCCGGTGCCGCTTCGGCTTCCGCATTCATCACCAAAAGATTCGAAAGGATTTTTCGACACCTGTCACAATCCGCCAGATGTGCCGAATACAACGCTCTCGAATTCTCGGGCATCGCATTCTCGGCAAACGCAGAGATCTCGTCTGCATCCAGATGACGCGACGACACGACGTCGCCCACGAGCATCGGGCCATCGCGATGAGCCTTACGCAGCAGCGTGTCTATTTCTTTGTCGAAGTCCAGTTCCATTAAACAATGTGAAAAGGTGAAAAGGTGAAAACGTGAAAATGTGAAAGCCAGCACATCACAGAGCGACGATCCCATTCTTTTTCACCTTTTCACATTTACCCTTTTTCACTCCCTCTACGGAACGCTCTAAATCCGTATATCTTGCAGCGCCGCAAGAACCACCAGCACAGCGAATAATTTCTCAACACTTAAACCCAGCTTTGACGCAGTTTCGGACAAGTAATGTTTTACTTCTGTTTCGCTCCACCCATGCTCTGAGCGTAATTTCTTTTCGACCGATTTCCTGATCTCGGTTTGAATTCGGACGAGCTTTCGGCTCGCCGTCGCTTCGTGATAACCAAACATCGTCGCGATCTCTTTGAGTTTCAGGTCATCGAAATAATAGAGCTTCATCACCAGCTTGTCTTCCGCGTCGAGCGTTTCGACAGCGTGTTTCAGCGCAAGCGAAACATCACGGGACGAGCTTTCCTTCGTCAATAGTTCTTCCGGATTGTCCGCATGATGAACGACGAGATCGTTGCCCGTGTGATTCGACGCGTCTTCTGCCAAGTTTTCGAAGTCGCGGTTTTCTTCGATCTGAACGTACCGCGATTGCTTGCGATACTCGTCTATCGCGAGCTGTGAGACAACCGCACGAAGCCAGCCGGCGAGCGAGCCGCGCCCGGAATAATACGCAAGCTTGCTCTTCTTGTTTCCTTCGGTATCCTGCCGCAAACCGTAAAGCTCGGCCCAGATCGAACTCGCCAGATCCTCTGCATCTTCGTTGTTCGACGAAATCTTTCGGGCGGCCGATTTTACAGTCGCATCGAAATTCGAGACCAGATATTCCCACGCCTTCTCGTCGCCTTTCTCGCAGGCGATGATCAGGCACAGATCATCGGAGCGGATCTCATCGATGAACTGCTTGATCGCATTTCGATCCGCGTCAACGTCTGAGAAATATTTTCCCAGCGCCGAGTGAATTCTCGGCCGCACGTCCTCCGCCGATAGCCCGCGCGAATCCTCCGCGCGTGCGATAAGCAGCGAAATCGCCTCGTCAACGGTCTGTAGATGTTTTGCGGGTACGACGCTCATCGTGGAACGAAGAGAAGTTTAGCACCTGTTGGATGTGCGTTGGAACTGAGCAGGTTGTTAATGCCGGGTTGGTTATTTGTGATCTCTCGGCGGGCTTTGCGAGCTCTGCGTGTAACCCACCTCTCGAGACTACCGAGCTTGAGTTCACGCAAAGCTCGCAAAGCCCGCAAAGAGATCGCAATCCGAAATTTGCAAATCAACGCAGATTCTTATGCAAAAACTTGATGATCTTGTAGCCATCCAGATACACCCACGGTTTTTCGCCGAGCGTGTAATGACCGCAGGGAATGGCCGCCTTGCTGTGCTTGATCTTGTGCCGCCGAAGAGCACGCATCGTGTCGCGGGTCAGATCGACCGGAAAACTCAGGTCATAGAGCGTGTAAATGTAACGCTGCGCCCGCGGCGATTGCGTCGCAAGCTTTTCCATGTACGCCATCGGCGAGACGGGCAGCCAATATTCACGAAGCTCATCGAGCTCGATATTGTCGCCAAAACCGTCGCGGACGTGATAGGTCGAAAGGCCGTGCCAGACGACGTCGGCCATATAACCCGACACATGATTGAACACGGCAGCATCGATCGCCGGATCGTGAACGAACGCGAGAAACGCGACACACGAACCGATGCTCGTTCCGACGATCCCAACCTTCTCGTACCCCTGCTCTTTTAGCCACTTAACGCACGCCCGGGTGTCGGCAACCGATTGTCGGATCGATTGCAGAGAGCGCCCGACATTTGGCGCGACCAAATAATCCGCCCGCTCAAGCTCAGGCGGCATCCGCTCTTCGTGATAGGGAAGTGTGAGGCGCAGGGCCGAGTGGCCCACCTTGTTGAAAAACCTGCATAGATCGAAATAGGTCCCGGCTTTCGCATTCCAATGCGGCAGAATGATGACCGCCGCTCTGTGATCCTCGTGCGGAAAATATGTCGCGTACGCAGTGTTGTTTTCCGGTGAAGGTGTCGTGACACTGCTCGGCCAGGTGAGAATTTGCGGCGCTCTCTTGTCAGTACCGCCTGCGATAGCGGATGGGTTCTTGTCAGTACCATGTGCAATAGCGGGTGGGTTCTTGTCAGAACCGGGAGCGGTAGCGGGTGGGTTCTTGTCAGAACCGGGAGCGGTAGCGACCGGGTTTCCCTTGGCTGGCGGGACATCTTGGGGTGACCCGGTCGCTACCGCTCGCGGTTCTGACAAGAGGGTCGCCTGAAGGCGGTACTCAAAACTTTTCGGTATCGAAAAATACTCATCGCTATTCGCGATCGTCTCCGCCGAGAATCTGTTGAAGATCTCGTGCGGATCAGCGGCATCGCGCTCATGGCCGATGAATTCGGTGCCCCACTCGAACGGCCGCACAACGCGATTGTCGTTGAGCATCGCGAAGTGGCGTTCGCGCTTGTGCATGTAGCGTTTGAGCATTCAGCAATCAGCAG
>JBDTWZ010000014.1:0-29687 GCA_040006435.1 Acidobacteriota bacterium | reverse complement strand
AGAGACAAGAGACGAGAGACGAGAGACAAGAGACAAGAGACGAGAGACGAGAGACGAGAGACAAGAGAAACCGCGGAATCAAGAGCTTAACTTTTACTCCAGGATCATCACGGCCGCCTCGCCTTTCACAAGGACGTCACCGTTTTGATTAGTGCAAATAGTTTCCAGCGTGACTATCGGTTTGTCCTGCCGGATGTTCGTGACCTTCGCCGTCGCCGTCACTGTGTCGTCGATAAAGACGGGTGCGACGAATTTAAGGGTTTGAGAAAGATAGACGATGCTACGCTCGGAAAATTCGTAACCGAGAACGGCCGAGATAAATGCTCCGCTCAGCATGCCATGGGCAATACGTCGGCCAAAGCGAGTGCGTTTTGCCACCTCTTCGTCGAGGTGGATAGGATTGTGATCACCCGAGACCTCGGCGAACTTCCGTATTAGCTCATCCGTGACCAGGCGTTCCGCTGAAAACGTATCTCCCACGTTAAGGTCCATTTAGCTGCTCACGCCGACGCCGGCGTGCTACTACCTTAGCAGTATTTTTCGCCCTGTCGAAGCAGTACCTATTGAGCGCTTATGAAACTTACAACCTGCCAGCATATACCTAGCTCAGCATTGGGGCGACCGGGATATCGATCGGCGGCGGTATCGGCACATCGACCTCGCCGCGCAGGAACGATAGTAGTTCGTCCGCCGACATAGGCCTTGCGAGCAGATAGCCCTGACCGCTTTCGCAAGACAGAGCCTTGAGTGCTTCGAGCTGTGCCTGGGTTTCTATTCCTTCCGCCACCACTTTCAAATCGAGGTTTTTCGCCATCGCGATTATGGTCCGCACGAGCTCCGTGTTAGCACCCTCATCATCGATAATATTGACGAACGAGCGGTCTATTTTGATCGTTGATATCGGTAGCCGCACGAGGTATCCGAGATTCGAATAGCCGGTTCCAAAATCATCGATGTCGATGGCGATCCCGAGATCTCGGAGTTGGTTCAGCATCTCGATCGCCCGTTCCTGGTGCTCGAAAAAGACGGTTTCGGTGATCTCAAGCTTAAGCCTTGAGGGTGGGAACTCCGTCCGGCTCAGGATGTTCTTGACCTGGTTTACAAGGAAAGGCTGTGCGAATTGACGACAGGATAGGTTGACGCTCAGCTTTAGGGAGTCTAGCCCGGCCTCTTTGTAAACCCGGGCGATCTCTGTGCAAGATTTGTCCAAGACAAATTCACCTAACGGGTCGATGAGACCCGTTTCTTCGGCGAGAGGAATGAACTTGGAGGGGAGTATTTCGCCAAGCTGCGGATGATACCAACGTGCAAGGGCTTCGACGCCCTCCATGACGCCCGAACTTAGTGAAAAGATGGGCTGATACTCGACCTCGAACTCGTATTTCTCGATCGCCTTGCGAAGGTCGGTTTCGAGCAGCAGGATTTCCTTTGCTGCAGTGTGCATGTTTTCGTCAAAAACAGCATGCTGCGACCGCCCCGATCGTTTCGCCTGATACATTGCTGTGTCTGCGTCACGCATTACGTCTTCGGAGGTCATATGATTCTCGGACGCACGCAGTATCCCGATACTCGCTGAGCTGTAAACTTCCTGACCATAAAGATCGAAGGGCTGATCGAACTGGCGTTGGATGCGGTGAGATATCTGCGTTATCTTTTCAGTGTAATATCGGCCTTCGACAAGGATCATGAATTCGTCACCCCCAAGGCGTGCGACTATGTCAGGCGGCCGCATACACTCGCGAAGCCGGCTGGCAATACCGATTAAAAGCTGATCTCCGATCAGATGACCCAAACTGTCGTTGACGTACTTAAAGCGGTCGAGGTCGATGAAAAGAACGCTGACCTGATACTTGGGATCCTTGCGGTTGCGTTCAAGAGCTTCTTCCAATCTGCGCATGAAGAGAGCTCGATTAGGAAGACCCGTGAGCATATCATGCGTCGCTTCATGCTGCAGTTTCTGTTCGGCGATCTTTTTGTCGGTAATATCCTGGAGCTGAAAGATAAGATTCGACCCATCCGAAGTGACGTCGCCCGAGGCCGAAACGCTCCACTGTGTCCAGACGGTTCGGCCTGTCTTGTGAACGTAGCGTTGCTCCATCTGACAGCTCGCGAGACGCCCGGCCATCAATTCATGGATCTTAATGAGCGTAGCCCCGAGATCCTCCGGGAACGTTATCTCCTGAAATTCCATGTCTAGAAGTTCGTCTGCCTCATAACCCAAAATCTCGCACAGCGCATGATTTACCTTTAACCATTTTCCATGCCGCGAGACGAGACCGATACCGATCGGGGCATATGCGAAGGCGCTTCGGAATCTTTCTTCCGATTCGCGAAGTGCGTTCGAACCTTCCTCAAGGATCCTGGCATACTTTTCGGCTTGTTCCGCCTGGGCGATCGACATCTCGACGTTCTTCAGATACATCCGATATGCGAGGAAGACGAACAGGATCATCGGAAAAGTCGCCACTATCAAGCCAAAGCCGACGGAGTGAGCAAGCTTAACGAGTGTGCCCGCGCCGACAGCGCCGACGAAGTAGGTAAAAAAGGTCCAGATGTATTTACTCTTCCACGTTTCCCACCAGGGCAGCGCGTTGGCAATCGAATCATGAACTGAAGCAATCAGCGTATTTACAAGAAATTGCGTTACCGCAATAACCGAAAGCACGACAACAATACTCTGAAGACTGAGGTCGTTTATCTGAACCGCGCCGTTGACATATAGGCCGCTAACCGTGAGGGCGAATACGACGATAAACGTTGAAAACGCCATCGCCGCGACGTTGAACAGGATAGTTATTTTCTTACTGCAGAAGCGCCACGATGTAAAGAGTGCTTCGATCGCCGCCAGCAAGACCGCGATCTCGCCCCCGTACAACAGCAAGGTCAGGAAAATGAAAAGATCGGCGACAGCGATGTGGGTCTTGACGCGCGGTATCTTGACCGTCGCCCAGGAGCCGAGACCGATGGTCGAGCCCGCAACTACCAGAAAATACAGATCGAATTTCTGAAAAGGAAGGTTAACGATCGACAAGAGCAGACACCCAAGCCCGACCGTCAGAACCGTAACCATATAACCTATTGTTAATTTACGGTAGTTCATTTCGACTGCCTGAGTCGTAAAATCAAAGGGTATCGAGCGCCGGAAAATGAGTGCTCTGTCCGCGTCTCAGATTATTTTGGTGGGGGATGTGAAGAAAGGAAGGCCGGACCGGAAACTTTCCGACCCGGCCTTTATTATGAACTGCAGCGTAGCAAAAGTCTATCCTTTTTCTCACACAAAGAGCGTGGTGCACTGGTCTGTGTTTCTAAAGCCGGCTTTCAGAAAGCTCTTCTGTGCATTTCTGAATTCGACGTTGCTAAGAAGACAAACATTTTGCACTTCACTAAGAAGTCTCAAGCCGACCTCGGCAAGGCACTCCGAGCCGATGCCCTGGCCGCGATGCTTGGGATTTACGTAAACGCCTTCGAGGTACGCCACGTCATCCGTCTGGGCGACAACGTCAGCCTTGAAGAGCAACTCCCCGTCCTGGACCACGACGAATACACGGTCCTGTTCGATCCGGCGAGCAACACGCTTTAGAAAACCTTCACGGTCGCGGACCATCGGATCGACACCGCTCTCGAGCAGAGCAACCTCGGCCTGTGCCTCGGCAACCTTTTCGAGCTCGTTGAGAGTGGCATATCGAACTTCCCATTTACATTTCTTCACAAGAAACGGAAAGCCAAGCTCGAACAACTCCTCCGTGCATGTCAATCGTGGTCTGCTGGAGTAAGTGGAAAAGTATCTCCAGAAGGCCTCGGCAGCTTTTCCATCCGACATGATCAGGTGGATAGGCGTTTCGGCGTGGCGTGCCGTAATTGCGAGTGCGTACATGGCGTCATCCGTACGAGCCTCGACCAGTGTCGAATGCCCTATGAGGACTACACCGTCCAGCTCGCCGTTCGTATTTCTGTAACCGTAAAACTTGCCACGGTTCAGTTCGCTTTCCATTCCATTGTCAACGATGAAGCTTTTCATCACCACCGTGTGAACCGGCCGAATGGATAGAAAAGCCAGTACCTCAAGGCGATCGTCATTCGTTAATCTGTGAACCTTTGAAAGGTCCGGAGCCATAGCAAGTGTCGATCGGCTGATATCTACGATTGGTGTGTGTGCTTTTTGTGTTCTCTGGTATAGCATTTTTTTAACCTCCATTTTTTATTAGAGAACAAACTATTCGAGATTGGGGTCCATAAACGGAGTATCGTCACCACTCGCGATAATGTCGTCGCTCAAGGCGATTACCGAATCCGCTATAAGAACACCATCTCCAATAAGTACTCCGTCACCGATGAGTACACCGTCACCGATCAGCACGCCGTCCCCGATGAGGACGCCGTCGCCGATCAACACACCATCGCCGATCAGGACGCCGTCTCCGATGAGAACTCCGTCACCGATCAACACTCCGAACGACAACAGCAATGGGCCGCTGCCTTCTGCGCCGCCATTGCTCACCGTAGCGTTTGAGTTAATAGACAGTCCCGTCGTGAACACCGTGTCGGTGTTGAGCCCGAAACCGCCGTTCTCTAGGGTTACGCCACTGCTAAAGGTCTTGTCCGTCCGATATACCATCTGGTATTTCGTGATCAGACTCTGGCCCGTAATTACTGAATGGTTCGCAAGGATGAGCCTTGCCCACGAGAATGAACCGCCGGCTATCGTTGAAGACGGCGTGGGAGCCAACCACGTAAGCGGAACCATCGACGTGCCGCGCGTCGCGGTTTGAAAATTGATGTCCGTTCGCAACGATCTCGCCACGCGTACGGCTCCGTCTATGTTGAGCTGTCCCGAACCTTGCTCAAGCATATCGGCTCCGACTATCGGCTGGGCCGTATACTCGAGCAGCATTTTAGTCATGCTCGGCGTCAACTTATTGTTGACCTGAAGCAGCAACGCGGCCGCACCCGCAACGATCGGTGTCGACATCGACGTTCCGCTCGAGAACATTTGCGAGTTCTCATTCGTAGCGTTCGGATCGTTGATGCCAAGCGCCGCATTTCGCGTCACCATCAGGTTATTAATTGATCTGGACGAAATCAGTTTGTTCCCGGGTGCAACGAGGTCAGGTTTGATCACGTTATCGTAGACCTTTGCACCCGACGATGTTGAAGTGTAGAAGCTGCGAGTCGGGCCGCGCGAACTAAAGCTCGCGATGACATCGTCACTGCGGCTATCTGTGCCGAACGTATTGCTCGCACCAACCGTGATCGCATAGGGACTGTTGCCAGGAGAGTGGATGCGGCCATAGATCTTTTCGCCGGTATTCGACTTTCCGAGATTACCCGCTGCCACCACAACCGTGATTCCCAAGCTGACAAGTTCCTTGACCTTCAGGCAGACCGGATCGTTTCTGTACGAATCGATCGCGGCAGAGCCCAAGCTCAGGTTAACCACCTTGATGTCATAAGTCGTACGATTCTGCTTGACCCAGTCGAGACCCTGTAGGAGCCAAGAGATCTGACCTGTGCCGTCATCACCAAGTACCTTTACACTGATGATGTCCGCATTCGGAGCGATACCGCGGTACGCGCCATTACGTCGGCTCTCATTCCCAGCCGCCAGCGCCGCGACATGTGTGCCGTGGCCAAAGTGGTCTGCGGTCGTGGTCGAAGACGAAAAATTAACATTCGCCACAACCCTTGACTGGCCCATATTGTTCTTGAACGCGCTCTTACCTGCGGAGATACCCGAATCCAGAAACGCGATTCCGACGCCCGAGCCGTCCAGCGTGTAGGAACCCCTGAGCAGATCGCCTGGCTGGTTTCGCATCTGAGCCGCGCCTGTCGTCGTCTCGATGTGTCCTGTGGAGCCGGTCGGGCGGTCGGGCGAAATATAGTTGATAAACCCGCTGGCTGAGAGACTCTGAACCGCTGAGAGAGTCATGTTAACAACCATCGCGTCCGAAGATCCGATGCGGCGGATGATGCGTGCCGAACCGCTATCGAGCAGTGCCCGAAGCGACGCGTTGTCGGCATCCCGTGCCTGAAGGATCACGTCGATGCGTCGAGTCCCGCTTGGGTCCTCAGCCATCATTTGGCGAAGATCCGGGGCGACGTTGTCCCCTACAAAGGTCTCATTACGAGTATCTGATTTTTGTGAAACCGGCTTTGAGTTCTCGACCGCGATAAGCTCGAAGAGGTTCGCCAGTTCACTATGGACAGCGATCTTCTCTTCATACGCAGCTCGTGAGCTGCCGCCGATGAGCTTCAGTTTTCCCTCTCTGAGCGCCGTTACGAACGTGGACTTCTGATTTCCCGCGTTTACAAAGGCTGTCAGATCGTCGAGGAAAAGAATGGTACCGCCATTTGACGCGATGACCGTTTCCAAAATGTTAGAGATCGCTGCATTCAGCTTTACCGAGTCGGCGGCGCTGGAATAGAGCGCCGTCGTTTCGAGTTTGACCAACCCAAGGTTCTTTAGCCCGGTCGGCACTGAACCTTTTGCCATGCGAATTGCGATCTGCTCAACGATCTCATCCTGGATGCTTCCATTCTCGTCAACGATCACCGGCTGGCGGCTTCCACCTTTCTCCAACACCTCGAGAACTCGATTGATCTCAGTCTCGAAATTTGGACTCTGACGCAATCTTCCTTCACGGCCAAGCTGCGTAAGATCAGTGGTAAATGTCGCTGACGCCGATTCCGTATTATTCACGCCGGCGCCCAAAGTTTGGACGGCAACGATGTTCGTAAATACGAATGCGGCGAGTAGGATCAGGGAGACCGTCTTTCTAAACATAGAAAAATGATCTTTATGCGGTTTCATTACAAGCTCCTTTAACAAAAACAAAACGTTGACGACACTTGTCGCCGCAGTTCCTTTAACAAGGTTTGTGCCAAAGGGGAACTTGAAGAAATAATTGGACTTAGCGCACTTGTGGGAATTATTTTTCATGGTTTTTATCTCAACGTGAATGACCGGTCAGTCAAAATGACCGAGGTAAAAAGAAAAAGGGAAAGCGAATAGACGCTTCCCCCGACGTAGTTTTTTATTCGAAATGAAACTATCAGATTTCCAGAATATCTACAAGCTCCTGCACCGCCGCCGCGCTCTTGTGCAACGCCGTGCGTTCCTCGTTCGTAAGACTGACCTCGATGATCTGCTCGACCCCGTTTTTGCCGAGCTTGACCGGTACGCCGACGAACAGATTATTAATACCGTACTCACCTTCAAGGAACACCGCGCAAGGAAGGATCTTCTTTTTATCTTTCAAGATCGCTTCGGTCATCTCTACGGCACCCAGGCTCGGTGCATAGTATGCCGATCCAGTTTTTAGCAGCCCGACGATCTCGGCACCGCCGTTTGCGGTTCGTGTGATGATCGCGTCGAGCTGATCTTTGGCGAGTAATTCGGTGACCGGAATCCCCGCGCATGTCGAGTATCGCGGAAGCGGAACCATGGTGTCGCCATGACCGCCAAGAACGAATGCGGTTACGTTCTCGACCGAGACGTTCAAGGCCTCGGCAAGGAAACAACGCATACGCGCCGAATCAAGAACGCCGGCCATTCCAATGACGCGGTTTTTGCCAAAGCCCGATCGGCGAAACGCTACTTGCGTCATAGCGTCAAGCGGGTTCGAGACGACGATGATGATCGAGTTCGGCGAATACTTTGCGACCTGATCCGTGACCTGGCCGACGATGTCAGAATTGGTTTTCAAAAGATCGTCGCGGCTCATGCCCGGCTTTCGCGGCAAACCGGCCGTGATTATGACGACATCCGAATCAGCCGTTGCCTCATACGAATTTGTACCAATAAGCTTGACGTCAAAGCCGTCGATCGGTGCGGCTTGCGCAAGATCGAGCGATTTACCCTGTGGTGTGCCTTCAACGATGTCGACCAATACAACATCGGCTAGTTCCTTGCTCGCGATCCAATGTGCCGCCGTCGCGCCTACATTACCCGCGCCGACGACCGTAACTTTACTTCTTCCAGTCATTCTTATTCCTCACTGTTGATATAGAAAGTTAAATTTGTAGCTGTTCAAAACAGTAATTTTATATGGGCTAGGGACAGTCGGCAAACGGGCAAAAAGAAAAAGCCCGGCATGCTCTCCCCTTCACGCCGGGCTTTCTCAAAATGGCCGCGGATATCTCGCCAACGACCAAACTTAATTTAGATTTGTTTCAATTCAATATGTCGAGTTGAAACAGCGAAGATCAAGGCATTGCCGGTAAAGCACCGGCCTTACCTCGATCCTCGCAAGTTTTCAAACGACATCCGCGGTATAGGGAAGCAACGACTGTGCCACCTGGGCAAACAGAACGCCGATAAACGAAAGCACCAGAAAATCAGGTCTTTGGGATTGGCGTCCGGTGAAGAGCTTCTGCTTTTCTCACAATATCGTTTACCGTGCGCACGATATCGGGCAAGTGGCTATTGCAATATGGGATGCCCCCCGCCCTGGCTGTGATCAGCGGTCTGTGCATAACGCCGACGGTCGTTGTGATAAAGGACGAGATGCTCGCCCTCATATCTGACGACATCTGAAACTCTATTGAACTCGCGCGTGTGCTCGGCGATAACAAACGTCATAGGGTTGAACGAGATGACCATTCCGGCGGCGAATATATAACCGCCCTGATCGTAATCAGTACCTGCGTACTGAGCGGCCCCGACCGCGATATCCGGCGAATACCGGCCTCCGCTGTCCTTCGTACGATCGGCGTTTGCGATGAAAATGGTGTAATCGGCGTGGTTCAACCGACGCGAGTATCCGTTCTTGCGGGCGACCGCGAACAAGTTCGACAAGCCCCGGTCTATGGCCGATAACATTGCCGTCGGCGGACGCCGCACACTGTAGATGTTCGCGCCGTTAGGCGTTCGCGCGGCATAGCCGAACCGGTCACCAGTAATTCTTTGCGCTTCCGCTAGAGGGCCGCGGCCCTGTGCTAGTGCCGCCGCAGACATTACCGAAAGAATAAGAAGCAGACTCGAGAGGAATTTAGTTCGCATAGCGTTACTCCGAATGAAGTGTTTGCAATGGCCGTGCCAGATAAAGCAAAACGCCGAGCCAGGGGTACTCGGGGTCGCTCGGGGTCGCGGTAGCAGTGTGGTGCTGAGGGCGGGAATCGAACCCGCACGCCCCTAAGGACACAGGATTTTAAGTCCTGGGCGTCTACCAATTCCGCCACCCCAGCACGAATTTGAGATTATCATAATCGCCGGCGGAAACGCGATGCGACATCCCTTGTGGTATCATTCGAAAAAATAGGTTGCTGAACGCAGAATGGAACAACTTGCTTGGATATTTTGGCTCGTGCTCGGTGTCGCTTTGATCATCGCTGAGGTGTTTACTCTTGGCTTCGTTTTGTTCTGGTTCGGGATCGGCGCGATCGCCGCTGCTTTTGTCGGATTGCTGGGTGGCGGCGTCCTGATTCAATTCCTGGCCTTCGCGATCGTCTCGACCGCACTGACGGCGATGTCGAAAACGATCTTCTCTAATTATCTTTCACGGCGAGACGAGGATACTGTCAAAATGGGCGTCGACTCGCTTCCGGGTCAGATCGGTACGGTGACGACCGCCAGTAAAGGTGCGTTGAAGGAAGGCGCCGTCAAGGTCTACGGTTCGACATGGACTGCTTTTCCGATCGATGGTGAAACCGCCTTGACCGAAGGCGAAAAGGTACAGGTCGTCAGTGTGAAAGGTTCGTCTATATATGTGCGGGCGGTCTTGAATGAGCTTCCTGAGTGGCGCGGCGACTAGATGATCTCGGCGGTATCGGTATCCTGATCGGCCGTGTCGTGAATATTTCCCAGGTCGATCAATACGAGTTTTACTTCATCCTCTTCAGTCGCTGTCAGAGAATCGCCGCTCAGCTTCGCAAGAATTACAGTGATGTTGTCCTCGCCGCCGTTCTCATTGGCCTCCGTAACCAATTCGGCACAAGCTTGCTCAAGCTTATCCAGATTTTCGACGATATGCATCTGCATATTCGCAGCCGTAACCTTGTTGGAAAGTCCGTCGCTGCACAACAGAAGAACGTCGTTCTGGCTGGGAGTTAGCCGAGCCGACACCGGATAAATTTCGTTCTGAGCGCCGAGGGCCTGCAGGATCACATTCTTTAGCGTATGCGTTTCGGCTTCTTCGGCCGAGATCTGCTGAGCGTCGATAAGCTGCTGTACCAGCGACTGATCCTTCGTTATCTGATAGATCTTTCCGTTTCGGACAAGATAGGCTCGGCTATCGCCCACCTGAATAATATCGACACCGTCAGGCGTCACCCCTACTCCGGTGAACGTCGCGCCCATACCCTGAAACTGCGGATCCGTTCGTCCCTGCTGGTGTACGAGATAGTTGGCGTACACGGTTGCGTTGTAGAGCTTTGAGATCAAATTATAATGATAACTTTCGGGCGTCAGCGTGGCATCGGAATCCTCGTCATCCAGAAGTTTTTCGCTAACACTTTCGACGGCCATCTTGCTGGCAACTTCGCCCGCAAGTGCTCCGCCCATCCCGTCGGAAACGGCGAGCACGATCCCCGTCTCATCAATGTCGAACTTCTGGCTTTCTATGACGAATTCACCATCGGTCTGTTCGCTCGTCCACGCACGCGAGCGCGAAATATTAAGGAGAAGATAGTTGTCTTCGTTGCCGCGGCGAACTCGTCCAACGTGGGAAGTAGCGTGTATCTCGACAGTTAACATAGGTTTCTAGTTTCTGACTTCCCCGTTCCAGTTTGTAAGATCGGCTCCCGATCCGAAACTAGAATCAAGGAACTGAAACTAAGCAAGAGCTTGGTCCAGATCTTCAATAATATCTTCGACATCCTCGATGCCGACTGAGATCCGCACCAGTCCGTCAGTAATTCCCAGCTTGTCACGCGTTTCGACCGGCACCGAGGCATGCGTCATGGTCGCGGGATGCGAGATCAGCGACTCGACGCCGCCAAGGCTTTCACCAAGCGTGCAAAGCTTTACCCCTTCCAAAACCCTTTTTGCATTATCGAGCGAGCCCGTTTCAAAAGAAACCATTCCACCGAAACCGGTCTGTTGCCTCTTTGCTAACTCGTGTTGAGGATGTGAAACAAGGCCCGGATAATAGACCTTCTGCACCTTTGGATGCTCGGCCAGAAAATTCGCAATGACGCGTCCGTTCCTGTCGTGTGCTTCCATTCTTACCGCCAAGGTTTTTGTCCCGCGAAGCACGAGAAACGAATCGAACGGCGACAAGATGGCGCCGACACCGTTTTGAACGAACTTGATCCACTCCGCGTCGGCCTCATCGTTCAGGGCGACAAATCCACCGACACTGTCGGAATGTCCGTTCAGGTACTTTGTGGTCGAATGTACGACGATATCACAACCTAGATCGAGGGGGCGTTGGAAGTACGGCGACAAAAAGGTGTTGTCGCAAACGACTTTCGCTCCCCGCGTGTGGGCAAGTTCCGAAACAGCCCGGAGGTCCGTTACCGTCATTACCGGATTCGTGGGCGTTTCGACGAATACCATTTTTGTGTTGGACTTGAACGCCCGCTCAAGCCCTGCCGCATCGGACGTATCCGCGAGATCAAATTCGATTCCATAATCCACGAGGATCCGGCTGAACAGTCGATACGTACCGCCGTAAGTATTGTCGCCGAGAATTACGTGATCGCCGCCCTTTACAAGTTTGAGGACCGTGTCGATCGCAGACATTCCGGAAGCGAATGCATAACCAAACTTTGCGTTTTCAAGTGCCGCGATATTTTTCTCAAGCGCAAGGCGAGTTGGGTTCTGCGTTCGGGCGTATTCGAAACCCTTATTTTTTCCGAGTGCTTCTTGAGCGTACGTTGAGGTTTGGTATATCGGCACGCTCACGGCGCCGGTCGCAATATCAGGCTCGTTTCCAGCGTGAATTGCAATTGTCGAAAAACCCATAAAAGAAAGCCTGAAATAAAGGATTAAAAATAAAGCTTATTGTAACGTAAATTGCAGATATTAGGCTAAGTGTTAACGAGATTTCATGGTAACTTGCCATATTGAAAAAAGCAAAGTAAATCACTGGTAAAGTCAGAGCCGGGGTTGCGGCCGAACCTACTTATCAATTAGAAAATAGGTTAGAATTACGCATCCCTTAAGAATGGATTCGTATCCGTGTCAGAGTTGCCGGAAAGCAAATACCTAAATGTATGTTTGATCAATTTACACTCGGGATCGAGGAAGAATTTCAAATCGTCGATCCGAACACCCGAGAATTAAAGTCGCACGTTTCGGAGATCCTGGAGGAGGGTAAACTTCTTCTGGGCGAAAAGATCAAGCCGGAAATGATCCAGTCGATGATCGAAGTCGGTACCGGTGTCTGTGCAAACATACAGGAAGCGCGAGAGGACATTTCGAAACTTCGCTGTATTATCTCGACACTCGCGCGAAAGAAAGGCATGGTCATCGTGGCGGCGTCGACACACCCTTTTTCAAAATGGTCGGAGCAGGAGATTTACGACGGAGATCGATATAAACTCCTCGTGGACGAGCTTCAGATGGTCGCCAGGTCTTTGCTGATCTTTGGTGTTCACGTACATGTCGGCGTACCGGACAACGATCGGCGAATTCATATCATGAATGCCGCTCGATACTTTTTGCCGCACGTTTTGGCGATGACCACGTCCTCCCCCTTCTGGCTCGGCTTTAACACCGGACTGAAGTCATATCGATGTGAGGTCTTCAAAAAGTTCCCGCGTACGGAAATTCCAGATCACTTCGAATCGTTCCAACAGTACCAGACATATCTCGACCTGCTGGTCAAGATGAACTGCATCCAGGACGGCTCGAAAATTTGGTGGGACATCCGTCCGCATCATCTGTTTCCGACTCTCGAATTCCGTATCTGCGATATTCCGACGCGCGTTGACGACACGATTGCGGTGGCCGCTCTGTTTCAGGCGATCGTTGCGAAGCTTACTGTTTTGATAGAGAAGAACCTGGGCTTTCGTTTGTACCATCGGAGGCTTATTCAGGAGAACAAGTGGCGAGCAATTCGCTACGGCCTCGACGGGAAACTTCTTGATCTCGGCAAACAGAAAGAGGTTCCCGTGAAAGATCTCATACGAGAGTTGCTGGATTTTGTCGACGATGTCCTCGATGACCTCGGCTCGCGTAACGAGGTCGAACACATCCACACCATTCTCGAGCGCGGGACTTCAGCGGATGACCAGCTGCGGGTCTTCGAAGAGACCGGCGGTGATTTCAATGCAGTTGTCGACATGCTCATCAAAAACACACTCGAAAACGTTCCCGACCAGTGTTTTGACTAACCGTTCTCCGCCTCTACTTTCCGCTTTTTTTTTGGAATAACGTTAATCTTCATAATTTACTTTTGTTGAGAGGCATATGCGCAGCATTACCTCTCGCGTTGATAAACAGTGTTGAAAGATACTTGACGATGTACAAACTACCGTGGTACAAATTAACTGGCTTGTCATCCTTCAGTACTTTGTCCCGTTTCACCAGTCCCATTCTCGAGTTCAAAACGTCATGAAGAAAGCGAATCCATTGTGCGAAGCGGCAGGTTTCTCCCTAATCGAATTACTTATCGTTGTGGTAGTCGTAGGGATAATTGTAACGTTCTCTTTTCTGAGCTTCGGTTCGTCGGCAGCCAATCTTGGAAGACAGAATATTGCGCGCGAATTCAAAGTGAGCCTAGAACGTGCTCGGTTTGATTCAGTGAAGCGTCGCGCCACCGCATGCTCGAACATGTCGAGTGTTACGATAAATAACTCCACCTCTTTCAGTACATCAATCGACCGGGATCAGAATGGTCGCCTTGAACTTCCCATCGAAACGCGCGTCGTGAATTTTGCGAATAGCTCTAATGTGACGATTATAGGCAACGGCGTCACCCTCCCGGTAACAATCAGGTTCGACGAGCGAGGAAGGGCTTTCCTACGAAGCGACTGTGACCCATCCTCGATTCCAACTTCTTCGGTGCCCCTTCTGTATTTTTGCAACAGTACGTGTACAGCGGCAACTGTGAATTCCCAGAATGCCAACGCAATATTCATTTCCGCCACCGGCACCGTTGCAATGATGACGGGCGATGCGACATTACCAACATTTGACCCTCCAACGGTCGCGGCGTATCCGCCTACAAGCGGCGTGGATGATGATCTGACGATATGGAGCGGGACGCCGCCGACGCCTACGCCTTTTCCTCCGTTCACATCGCCTACTCCTACTCCTTTGCCATCGGCGACTCCAACCCCGGTGGGAACACCCCCGGTGGGACCCACCCCGCTTCCAACGCCGACCCCAACGCCGATACGTGCGTGCGTTTACAATGAGCGGCCGCGCGGCAATCCACCAACGTGCGTATGTTACTCACCGATGTATCTGGGCAATGGCAGTAAGTGTGTAGGCTCGGCGGCCACACCGACTCCGACTCCGTAGCTGAATGGACTAGAAAATTATGTGGATGTTGTTTAGTTGTCAGGCGATGGGAACCGCCACCCCGGTGGCGGGAACCGACCCAACTGAGTGTGAAAAAGGTTTCAGCCTTATCGAGGTTGCGATCGCGCTCATAATTATCATGATCGCCCTGCTCGGGGTATTTCACGCAGTCACCTATGCCATTATTTACAACTACGGCAATAAGACGCGCGGGCAGGCGCTGAGCGTAATGCAGCAGGAGGTTGAGCTCCTTCGAAGTAAGAAATTCACGCCCGCGTTTACCGATCCGGACCTTGCGGGCGGCACTCGCACCAAGATGGTCACAACGAACACCGGCTCAGTTTTTCAGGTGGAAAATCAAATTGACAATGAGCCGATGGTGGACGGTATACAGGGAGACGCCTACCAGTGTCTCACGCCGCAGGGAGTTGTCATCCCGTGCAACTTTAAGGAAATAACAGTTACGGTCCGGATGACAGAGAGAGCTCCAGACTGGCGGGGAACCGTGCCGCCACGTACGGTCCTTCGTCGAACCCGTGGAAACTAGGGATGCTGACTATGAGTGTAAAGAAAAAAAGTTCGCAGGCCGGTTTTTCATTGATCGAATTGCTGATTTCAATGACAGTTCTGCTTGTGCTGATGGGAATCGCAATGACATTGTTTGCGAAGGCAATGTCGGTGAGGACAAGAGAGAGTCAAACGACTGACGCTCTCACAGCCTCCTACGCCGCTCTCAACGTGATGTCACGTGAGATATCGAACTCTGGATTTGGACTCGCCGACAGCGCCGGAAAGGCGACGAATGGCATCATTATTGAAGATTCTGATCAGCGTCAGATACACATTCGGACGAATTTCACGAATGTAACGCCTTACGGTCAGCAGAGCCAGACCAATGATCCGGGCGAGGACGTCACGTACTATTTCGAGCCGCAAACGAAGTCGATCGTGAGGTACGATGCAAATGCCAATCCGACTACATCTGTTGTCGTTAACAAGATCAGTAATGTCGAGTTCAAGTATTTCGATTACGCAATGAGTGGTTCGGCGGGTGTCGAGAGAAGCGTCCCGAGCGCTACAACAGGTAGGGTCGTAATAACGGTGACAGTCCAGATGGAGCGGGTTCAGGGTCAACCGAATCCCCTTTCGATCAGCTTCTCGACAGAAGTTAACCTTCGTAATTCGAACTACATGCTTCAGCAATATTGATTGCGTTGATTTCGGAGCCTAAGTATGGAAAACGCTACAACTAAACCCAGGAAAAATCGTGAGAATGAGCGCGGAGCCGCGTTAGTGATGGCGCTGCTAATATCGTTTCTCCTTCTCGTTGCGTCGACCGGCCTGTTACTCGAATCATCGATGAACACGGCGAACATGACCGACGCGACCGCAGAACAGCAGGCATATAACGCGGCCGAAAGCGGTATTCAATCGGCGGTGAACGTCCTGCGAGGCAACGTCGTCGTGAGCGACGCGAATCGTATCGACCCTTCGAAACCTGCTACCGACAAGCTCAATAAGATCGATTACGTAAAGGCAAGCTCGGCCGTTTCAAATCTAACATCACCCGCGTGCAATCTAACGCCGAACAATCCGGAATGTACGCCGCGTCTGTCGCGCTGGCTTAGGTATGAACCCGGTACTTACGCCGACCGGGTAAAGCTCACAGAGCCGGGCAGCACCTACGTCGCCGCTAACGGCTATGCATACTCCCTGTCGGTCTTCGATCCTGATCAAACCGGTTCGGCGGTAACTTATTGGACTCGCGGCATCCTGAGTAATTGCGATCGAGTGGATCCTCTCGACCCGGACTCGCAATGTGCCGATTTGCCTTATCCACACAGGACCTACGGCACCCCGTCGACTGGAAACTTTATGCGGATCACGTACATCCCCACCATAATCAACAACCAGGATCTTTCGACGAGCGGCAGTCAGAATGTTGACTTCGGAAAATTCAAGGTCGAGATAAACGGTACCGGAGCCCAGATCAACGGCTTTAACCGGTTTGAGGTCGCCGTGACCATGACGCATCCCCATCGCTCGCAGCGGGTCATGCGCGGTTGGATCGAGACTAACACGGTGCCATATACGACGCCGCCGCGAATCATATTCGACTCGCAGACCTACACTCTTCAAGGCAGTCTCATGTCTCTTGGTTTCGCCAGCTGGGCGAGTCAGCCAAGCGTCACCTGCAGCAGTGGTGCAACGAGCTGGACACTGCCTAATATGGTCAATTGTCCAAATGATTCGCCACAGCGCGTTGGCTACGAAGCGAGGCTGCAGACGTCTCTCGTCTCAGGTACGTACTATGTGGGAACTAACGTGCTCGCGGGGACTATGACGCCACCGGAACCTGTCCGTCTGGCCATCCAGTCAACAGGTTACGGGCCACGCGGAGCTTCCAAGAAGCTCGAAGCGATCATACAAAAGAATTTTTTCAACGGCTTGACCGCTCCGGCCACTTTGACCCTCGTCGGGGCTCCATGCCCGATCCTCCAAACTTGCTTCGCCCCCGGATCGTCGAACGTTACGACCTACTCCGGTGACGACGTAGTTTCAACCGACATTATTCCCCCGATTGGAACGACGGACAGCACCAATTTGGACGCGGTGCAGGCGTCGGTTGATCGGCAACCGCCTCATCCGTTTAACGGAACCGTGGTCGGCGTTCCCTCCAATGTTACGAACGAGATCCCAGACTGGCTCTCGAGTCCTCAACAGATGGACACGACCATCCATCAACTCGCTAACACTGCAGAATCGTCTCCAGATCCGGGCGGCAATTCCAGGGGAAGGTTTTTCCCCAGTGGAACCACCCCGACAACTTTTGGCGATAACGCGACGGGTGTGGGCATCACATTCTGCGACGGCAATTGCACGTTCACGGGTAATGGAGGCGGGATTCTCGTCGTTACGGGTAAGCTTACGCTACACGGCAACTTCAATTTCAAAGGGCTGATAATCGTCACTGGAGCCGACGGAATTGTCCGGAGTGGCGGCGGCACAGGGATACTTGAAGGAAATATCGTCGTTGCGCCGTATGCGAACAGCCGCATTGAGGACGGGGCAAATCCGGTCGCGAACGCCGCGTTCTTACCCCCCCGATACAATTTGTCAGGCGGCGGTAATTCAACGATTCAGTACAACTCGAGCAGCGTCGCGAACGGGCTGAGCGCTGTAAGCAATTTTGTCCTGGGAGTGGCGGAAAAATAAAGCGCTAGAACGAACGACTGGTTCTGAGGTTAGCGAAGGAGTTTCGGATAGACGAAGAGTAGCAGCGTTACTCCGTCCGGCCCTTCGGGTGTGATTAACCCCGCTTGTGCTGCAGCGCGAGTTCTAGAAAGTTCTCAAAAAGGATCCGTCCATCGCGCGACTCGTTCGGATGTTCCCACCGCGTCGGATTCTTCGACCAATCCTCAAACGACTTTTCGAGGTGGAACTGAACGCAATAGATCATCTGATCGTCCGAGTGCTTGACCATCATCTGGTTCCTGCACAGATACGACGTCGCAAGCAGCTTGAATCCTTCGGGCACGCCATCCACCTGGACACCGTGATTTTGCCACACGCGCAAAATGTCGTCTTCCTTGGTGTAATCCTGCCAAACACCTGAAGACTGGTCCTCATTTCCTTCGAAGATCGGATCGTTCTTATCAACGATCTTTACAAATCTGTACTGATATTCCAGCACTCTCTCTTTGCGTTTTTCGGTGGGGTCAAGATCGTCGAGGGTCTTGAGCGCTGCTCCAAAAGACCATCCTACAAGCTGGTGCGCACCGCAAATCGCGAGAACCGGGATCTTCGTCTCTTTTACAAAACCGCGGAACGATTCAAGATGAGCCTGGTTGTAATAATCGAAATCGGCGAACGTCCCGCTTAATACGATCGCATCGGGACGGAAATCTTTTGCGGCCTGAGCCACCTCGGACAAATGAACGGTCAGGGTCTTCGGATTCTGGACCAGACGAATGACATTCTGGGCGATGTTGTTACACGCCATCGAAGAGACCCGGCGCTCGAATCGCAATTTGCTGTCAGTCGTTTCCTTCCACTCCTCCAGGGCAAGGGGGGAAAGGTCCGACTCGTAACGCAGAAGACAATTCACGATCAAGACACGTGCGTGCCTGATCCGTTTTTCTATCGGCTCGTAACGGCAGAACGCCCGCCGGTTGTACGGAAAGGGCAGGTCCTCCGAAACGGTTGCTGTTGTGACCGAAGCGTCTAACATAAGTGGCTAAATCGTAACCGACGAACTTCGGAAATCGAAACGCGATCTCCGAAACTGGGATGATTATATCAAGTCTCTCTTTGCTTGGTCGATTGCTTGAATTCCGGCATCCTGTCGCCCGGCCCGATTAGGGCGATCTGCGCCCGTATCGATCTGAGCAAGCGGTTTCGAATTCGCTTCAGTTCCTGGTCGGTCACGCCCGCCGAGTTAGTTTCAAGCAGCAAAAGGGAGCGTTGCCATGCCGTTTCAAGTTCATCGGCCAGACTCGAGATCCGCGTTATATCGTACGGGATCGCAAACTCTCGGCATCCGATCCGGGCAAAGATGCGCATATACCGGGCCGTCGCGAGATCTGGACAGGCAAATCGTCGGCGACCGATCTTTATCTCGATACCGAGCAGGGTATGGAGTAACCGGACATCGTTCTCGCGTTCCGGTATCTCCAGCGTGCACGAACGCGTCGGCAGCACCCGGATCTTTTCCGAGTAGATGACCGCCATCGGCTCACTGAAGATTTCGGGATTTTCGTTCATCCAAACCAAACCTTGACACCGTCGTCAAACTGAGTCGAGCCTCGCCTGGAACGAGTTGAAGAATTTACCGACGTGGATCCCGTCCATCATCGCGTGGTGAACCTCGACCGAGAACGGCATCTTTCTTGTCGCTCCATCTTCAAACATCTTTCCGAACACCATTCTTGGAACTGTCTGCCGATTGTTCAGCCTGCTGGCGTGCTTGAAACTCGTGAACGATATCCAGGGAATGGCGGAATAGTAGATCAGGTCGACCCGCTCCGCTTCGACGTCAAAAGTCTTCAGAGCCTTATACTTCTCCCGCGCGATCTTTCCCGTCCGGTCGAATTCGAAAATATCGTTTTGCATCGGAAAGTAACAAAATGAAAATGTCTCGTCGTCGTTAAGAATGGTTTGCGTCGCCTCGACGCGAGCGAATTCGACCACTTTCTCGTCGAGTATCCGAAGTCGGAACTCACGGATCTCGTTTGCGGTCTGAAGTGAAAGGAAGAGAGCGGCAAGGGAAAAGGCGAGGCCGTTTCGTTTGCAGAAGAGCACGAGACCGGTAACGTCTAAATTGGCGGTGATATTAAAAAACGGATCTTCGTAATCGCGAAAAAACTCGTAAGTCGCCTTTCGCTCCCAGGCGCTGATGTCCACCTCTTTAAACATCGGATGGTTACCTCGACGCCATTCGCGATACCGGCGGTGGCTGTGAGAATTTCTCGATCACACCATTCGCGAAAATTCCGAAATACAATACGCCGATGACGGCGATGAGCAGCGCGGCCGCGAGGCCGATAGGGACTTTCGGTTCGAGCCAGTCCGACGTCCGTTCGCGGAAGAACATGACGACGATTAGCCGCAGATAATAGTAGGCGGAGATCGCAGTATTTACGACCGCGACAACGACGAGCATGGTGAGCATTGCGCTGCCTGCCTCGAGAGCGGGCCGGAAGACTAGCACTTTCCCCATGAAACCGGCGGTCAGGGGCAGTCCGAGCAGGCTAAGCATGAACAGCGATAACGAGAATGAAAGTACCGGTGATTTGAAACCGATGCCGTTGTAATCTTCGAACTCGGTGCGTCGGTCATTCTTCTGGCCGAGGAGCGTAACTATCGCGAAGGCTCCGAGATTGGTGATCGCGTACGTCAACATGTAGAACGCGACCGACGCGACCGCTTCGTCACGGGCGATCGTCGATCCTGCCGCTCCTGCACCAATAAAGCCAACCATCGCGTAGCCCGCGTGTGCGATCGACGAATAAGCAAGCATTCGTTTCACGTTGCTTTGCATGATCGCGACAATGTTGCCGACGGTCATCGACAGGATCGCCATTACCGTCAGAGCGGTCATCCACGAATCGTGCAAATAACCGGAAGCCTGCACACCCGCAACAAGTGGAAAGCCGAGAACGAAAACACGAACGAACGAAGCGAACGCGGCAGCCTTTGGCCCCGCAGCCATGAATCCGGTGATGGGCGTCGGAGCTCCTTCATATACGTCGGGCGTCCATATGTGGAACGGAGCGGTTGCGACCTTAAAGCCGAATCCGATGACCATCATCGCTCCGCCGACGAGAAGCAGAGCAGGGAAGTTTGCATTCGCGACACGTTCCGCGATCTCCGGAATGTTTGTCGAACCCGTCGCTCCGTAAACAAGAGCCATTCCGTAGAGCAGGAAGGCCGACGCAAACGAGCCGAGAATGAAATACTTCATTGCGGATTCGTTCGATTTCAGATCGCCGCGACGGAGGCCGCACATGACATAGGTCGCGATCGACAAAGTTTCGAGTCCGAGAAAGATCACGACCAGATCGTTGCCGGACGCCATTAGCAGCATTCCGAATGTCGCGAACATCAAAAGCGCGTGGTACTCGCCGACCGGGACATTCTCGCGCTCGACCCAGACGGTCGAAATCAGAACTGTCATCGCCGAAACCAGAAGAAACACGAACGAAAAACCGAGCCGCAGACTGTCGTGTGCGATCATACCGTTCCACGAGTCTGCCGGTTGCGGAGTCGACCACAGCATCGCGAGCAAAACGGCCGACGTAGCAAGGCCGACAAGCGAGATAACGCCCGTCGTAATTCTGTCTTTCGGGAAAAAACTGTCGTAAACCATCGCGACGATCCCGGCGAAGGCCACGATCAGCTCAGGCAGGATGATGGTGATGTTTACGTTCGGAGTAACTAATTCAGTCATAAAAATGTTCGATCCGCCCGTGCGCAAAGCAAGAAAGGTTCTCGTTAAGCTCACGGTCTTTGACCGCGATACGGGCGAAGACCCGTGTCCTAACGTTCGGACGGAGGAAGCGGCTTCGCATCTGCGTCGCCCAAGTTCTCGACGGCTGCAACAGTCCCGCCGGCCTGATGAACAACTCGCTCCTGGATCGCCTTTATCGCGCTTTCCGATGTCGCGAGAAAAGGTTTCGGATAGACGCCCATGAACACCATCAAAGCGACAAGCGGGGCTATCAAACCGATCTCGCGCCAGCTCAAGTCTTTCAGCGTTCGGTTCTTTTCATTAGTAATCTTTCCGAAGAACACGCGCTGGATCATCCAGAGCAGATACACCGCGGCGAAGATCACACCGGTGCCCGCGAGCATTGTCGCAACATAATTCCAGTTCACAGTCGCCGTCACGGTTAAAGCGTCCGACTTCCACATCCCGACCATGATCAGAAACTCACCGACGAATCCGTTGAGGAACGGTAGCCCGACCGACGACATCGCGGTGATCACAAAGATCGTCGCGTAGATCGGCATGACGTTCGCGAGACCGCCGAAGTCGGATATCTGCCGCGTGTGACGGCGTTCGTAGAGGAAGCCGACGAGCAGGAACAGTGCGCCGGTCGACACGCCGTGATTCAGCATCTGGTAGAGAGCTCCCTGCATTCCCCATTCGGTGAACGAGAACATTCCAAGGATCACAAAACCCATATGTGCAACCGACGAGTATGCGACGAGCCGCTTAATGTCGGGCTGTACCATCGCAACGAGGGCGCCGTAGATGATGCCGATGATCGCCAGCACAATGAATAACGGAGCGAAATCGCGGCTCGCTTCGGGAAACAACGTAAAGTTGAATCGCATCAGGCCGTAAGTCCCCATTTTCAGTAGAACCGCGGCCAGGATAACGGAACCGGCCGTCGGAGCTTCGGTGTGTGCGTCGGGCAGCCACGTGTGAAACGGAAACAGAGGGACCTTGATCGCAAACGCGAGCGCGAATGCAAGAAACAGGAGCGTTCCGGTTGCAGGCGCAATCTTTAAGGTACCCAACTTCATCGCGTGCAGGATCACGACGTAATCGAATGTACCGGCGGCCAATCCGCCCGGAATGTTGGCGTACGCGTAATAAAGCGCAATGATCGCGACCAGCATCAATAAACTGCCGAGTGCCGTGAAAATAAAGAATTTCACCGCGGCGTAGATGCGGTTCTCGCCGCCCCAGATGCCGATCAGAAAGAACATCGGCACGAGCGACGCTTCGAAAAAGAGATAGAAGACGAGCAGATCAAGCGAGACGAAAACGCCGATCATCGCCGACTCAAGCAGCAAAAGGAAGACATAAAATGCTGTCGGCCGCTTCTCGACCGCATGCCACGTCGAGAGAACCGCGATGGGCATGATGAATGTCGTGAGGATCACCAGCCAGAGGCTTAGGCCGTCCACTCCGAAATGGAAATTAGTGTTGAGGGCCCTGATCCACGGAATGTTCTTTTCGAAAAAGAAGCCGTTCGCCGAGGCGGTGCCCTTGTCGACGAGAAGTATCAGCGACAGCAAGAAATTTACGATCGTAAATGCGAGCGTCACCCACTTGAGCTGGCTCTCCTGCTTCCAGAAGAGTTGATGCGCAAGCGTTGCGGCGGCACCGAACACCGGAAACAGTATCAGGATCGTTAGAAGATTTTCAGAAATAAAATCCATATTTGGATCACCGGCTTCTTGCCGGCACATGAACACATCGCGTTCAAAAAAAATTACCGCTATCAGCAGCAGCCGGCAAGATGCCGGCGTTCCAGCTATCCAACCAATTTCAACCCGTAATAAATAAAATATCCGAGCACCACGAGAGCTCCGAGCAAGATAATCGCCGCGTAGCTGCGGACAAACCCGACCTGCACTTGTCGTAATCCCTTACCTACCTCGGTCACAAAATATCCGATGCCGTTGACGATGCCGTCAATAAAGCCGAGATCGAAACCTTTCCACAAACCTTCGCGCGAGAGGGTTGTCAGCGGATCGACTATGTAGCCGTTGTAGAGTTCATCTATCCGCCATTTCTGTTCCAGGATCTTCGGCATCCTTCGCAGCGGAGTCTTGCCGAAAAGCGCGATCCCGATCCCAATGCCGCTTAGTGCAAGCAGGACCGACAACCCGGCGAGAAGCCTTTCGGTCTGGATCTCTTCCGGCGAATGTGCGTCGTGCAACTCCGTCGCCGCGGAGCCTGGTTTTGGAGCTTCCACGGCCGCATACATTTCGTTCAAGCCCGCACCGCCGGCCGCCGCGTGTGGTTTCGACGCCGGGGCCGCATGGCCATCTTTCTTACCGACCTTTGCAATCACAGGTTCGAGCGTGTGCTCAATAATATTTACGTCCTTTAATCCCACGAGCGAACTAAGCGCGTATGGCACGCCGAGAAGTCCGCCGACGGTCGAGAGCACGGCGAGCACGATCAGCGGAACGGTCATGGTCCATGGCGATTCGTGCGGCTTGAAGTTCGGCGGCAGGGCGTGATGATGGTCTTCTTCGTCATCGTCGTGATGTGCGTCGTCGTGAGTCTCTAACGTCAACCCACCCGCTACCGCAGGTGGTACTGACCCGTGTGCCACATCATGCGATACGTCCGGCAAGGTTTCGTGAAATCTTTCGCTGCCGAAAAACGTCATCCACATCATCCGCGTCATGTATGTTGCTGTGAGAACCGCCGTCACAAGCCCGACGATCCAAAGAACGTAATTCCAAGGCTCGGGCAGATTCGGTGCGGCGAACGTCTTGTAGAGGATCTCATCCTTCGAGAAGAAGCCCGCCCAGATCGGTATTCCGCAGATCGCCAGCCAGCCCATCATCATGGTGATGAATGTTACCGGCATGTACTTGCGAAGATTTCCCATGCGCCGCATGTCCTGCTCGTGATGCATTCCGTGAATGACCGAGCCCGACCCGAGGAACAGGAGGGCTTTGAAGAACGCATGCGTCATCACGTGAAAGATCGCCGCGACGAACGCTCCGACGCCGCATGCGAGGAACATGTAACCGAGCTGCGACACGGTCGAGTACGCCAGAACCTTCTTTATGTCGTTTTGCGCGAGGCCGATGGTCGCGGCAAAGATCGCCGTCGCCGCACCGATGATCGCGACGATAAACATCGCGGTGGGCGCGTTTTGATAGATCGCGTTGCAGCGTACGACCATATATACGCCGGCTGTAACCATCGTCGCCGCGTGGATTAGCGCGGACACAGGTGTCGGGCCCGCCATCGCATCCGGCAGCCATGTGAACAATGGAATTTGCGCCGATTTACCTGTCGCTCCGATGAAGAGCAAAACAGCGACCGATGTTATCCCACCGGCGAAGATCGTGCCCCAGCTAAAAGCCTCCGTTCCCATTCCTGCAAAAATATTCAACGCGCTGGCGACCTGAGTGCCGTCCACTGTCTTGTCATAAAACGCGATCGAGCCGGTCAGCGTAAAGACGAGAAAGATCCCCATCAGCACGCCCCAGTCACCGATGCGGTTCATGACGAACGCTTTCTTCGCTGCCTCGCGTGCCTCGTCACGTTTGATGTAATAGCCGATGAGCAGATATGAGCACAGACCGACGCCTTCCCAACCGACAAACATCAATAGGAAGTTGTCCGCCAGCACAAGCGTCAGCATCGAGAACATGAACAGGTTCAGGTAAGCGAAAAATCGATAGAAGCCCTTGTCGCCGGCCATATAACCGGTCGCGAAAATGTGTATGAGAAGTCCGACGAATGTGACGAAGAGCGCGTAGATGCCGCTCAAACGATCCATGCCGAGGGCAAAGTCCGCTCGGAATCCGCCGACATCAACCCAAGTCCAGATCTGGTCGAGTACGACCGGCGGGCCGCCCGTCAACAGAACTCCGGCGTGCGATGTGCCGATACCGAAGGCGATCATGAACGCGATGATCGTCGAGATCGCGATCGACCCACACGCGACAACGCCGCTAAAGGTTTCGCTATACGGCTTGTCCTTCAGATACCCGCCGATCAGCCAATTGATCACCGCACCGGCAAGCGGTGCGAAAATGATAATACTTAAAAGATTGTTCTCGATCATTAAACTAGTACGCTATAAACTTTCCCTTTCGATATGTGTGCACTTCACCAACGTCGGATTCACACCGGAAATCAGCAGGAGAGTCGAACTCAAGAACCGGAGAGTCCTCGGGAAATGATTCACCTTTCTTTAACAACACCAAGTCCGACTCCTTAGCTTCTGCAGCAGAATAAATATGCAGATAGTGCGGAACGTAGCCGGATCCTCGTGCCAGAAACGCCATTAGAAATCCCTTGTCGCCCCGTACGAACTTCACCGCATAGTCCCGCTGTCGGTTTCCATCGAAATCGCCCGCTAAAACTCTCTTATTGTCTTTCTCGTAACACTCACCTGCGAGTTTCCAGTCGCGAAAATTGCCATCCAAATAACGCACTATCGCTCTTGGTAGCGTCTGACCCACCGCTGACTGGCAGACGCCCAAAACAGAAAGAATTATAGCCAGGCGAATTTTCTTAAGCATCGAGTTTAAACATCATCTCGTTCATCGTCGCCAGAAAACCTGCCCGTTCGAAAAAGCTCTGGGCTGTTGAATTCTTAGCCGCAACGGAAACGAAGCAGTTTCGACGCTTCGAATTCCTTTGCAACCCCGACCACCGCCTCGATAAGAGCGTTACCCGCACCACTATGCCGAGCGCTTTCATCGACATAAATGTCTTCCAGCTGAGCAGCGGACACCGCTAGGTCGAGGTAGTCCGTCTCTACGTATGTGACACACGCGAAGCCTGCAATCCGGCCTTCGAGCTCAGTAACCAGGACAGCCGCATTCTTTGCTTCGGTCTGGCTGCCATAAAACCGAGACATACCTTCGAGCGATCCAAGCGGCGCGAAACGAACCGGGTCATATGACCGATGCTGCTCGACCAGCTTCATCGCGAACTCCGCGACCACCTCTGCGTCACCTTTCGTGGCCTTTCTAACTAACACCGCGCTCAATTTAGTGTTGTTTCGTGTGTTTAGTGTGATTCGTGGTTCCAGGTTTTTAAAGAGAGAAAACACGAAATACACGAAACACACTAAATGACTCAAAACCTCTCACGCACTCTTGTCCTAATTCTTTAAAATGCTCGCGTCATCGACATCGATCGATTGCCGGTTGCGGAAGAACGCGATGATGATGCCGAGGCCGACGGCCGCCTCGGCGGCGGCAACTGACATAACCATAAATACAAAAAGCTGTCCGGTCACATCGGCGTAGTAACGCGAGAATGCGACGAACGTCAGGTTAACGGCGTTGAGCATCAGCTCGATGCACATGAACATCCCAAGCGCGTTGCGCTTGAAGATAACGCCGACCGTGCCGATCGTAAATAAAATCCCTGAAAGTGCCAGGTAGCTTGCTAAACTTGGTTCCATCTCTTAAGTCCCAAGTCCCAAGTCTCAAGTCCCAAGTCCAAAGACCAAAGACCGAAGACCGAAGACCAAATCAAATACTGACGCGATAATCATCTTTCTCTTCTTCCAGCCCGCGTTCGTCCAATTCGTTATTGACGACTAGCTCAAGCTGCGGCTGGGCCAGGCGTCGGGCTAGTACGACTCCGCCGATGATCGCCATCAGCAATAGCACACCGACGATCTCGACCGGCAGCAGGTATTCCGTATACATTCCCTGGCCGATGCTCATCGTTTTCCCAACCGTCTCCGAATTATTTACCGCGTGCTGCGGAGCCTTCATTACCGCGTAAAAAATAAAGAACGTCTGTACCAGCAATATCAACCCTAGCCCCCCACCGACGGCATAGAGGTATCGCAAACGGTTGAGGGGTTTGTCCTCGTCCAGATTCAAAAGCATGATGACGAAAACGACGAGCACCATGATCGCACCTGCGTAGATCAAGATCTGCACGGCTGCGATGAACGGCGCCGCAAGCATCACGTAAATGCATGACAGCGCGATGAACACACCGACCAGCGAGATCGCGCTGTACAGCGGATTCTTGTGATAGACCATCGAGACCGCACATGCAATGGCGAATCCGGCGAATAGAAAAAAAAGTACTGAACCAACCATAAAAACACTCTTAACGCAGAGACGCGGCGACACAGAGCAGATATCCAACAGGGATGGAGGGGATGAAGTGGATAAAATAATTTTCGAAAATCCCTTCCATCCTTTTTATCCCTGTTAATTTGTTTTCAAAACCATCCGCGTCTCTGCGTTAAAATCTAACTATTCAAAAAGTACACGATCACGACCGTCAAAATAACATTCGCCAAGGCGAGCGGAAGCAGAAACTTCCAGCCGAAATTCATCAGTTGATCGAAACGAAAACGCGGTAGCGTCCCGCGAACCCATATATAAAAGAACAGGAACGCACAGATCTTGCCGATAAACGCTACGTGACTTACGAGCGCGTAAGGGATCGATCCTGGTTCGAGAAACTTTCCGAGCCCCGGCACATACCATCCGCCAAGAAACAACACGGTACACATAACCGAAACGGTGAACATATTCACGTATTCGGCCATGAAAAACAGAGCGAATTTCAGGGCGCTGTATTCGGTGTGGAAGCCGGCGACGAGTTCAGTCTCGGCTTCGGGAAGATCGAACGGCACACGATTGGTCTCGGCAAAAGCCGCGATCAGGAAAACGACAAAACCGATGAACTGCGGGATGATGAACCATTTAAAAGGTGAACGGATCTGGGCCGTGATTATGCCATTCAGGTCAAGTGTTCCCGCAAGCATCACCGCGCCGATCACCGACGCTCCCATCGCGAGCTCGTACGATATCATCTGAGCCGACGAACGCAGCCCGCCCATCAGACTGTACTTGCTGTTCGATGACCATCCGGCCAGAGCTATTCCGTAAACACCTACGGATGTAATTCCCAAAACGAAAAGTACGCCGACGTCGATCCG
This sequence comes from Acidobacteriota bacterium, assembly GCA_040006435.1. Taxonomy (GTDB): domain Bacteria; phylum Acidobacteriota; class Blastocatellia; order Pyrinomonadales; family Pyrinomonadaceae; genus OLB17. The sequence continues at coordinate 1,370 of JBDTWZ010000014.1, read as the reverse complement.
GGCAATTGTCATCGGAAGTTCGGTGATGCCAACTCCCAGACCGTACGGCAGAAATGACCAGTCGACGGTTGTGATCGCCGGGCCGAACGGATAGACGACGATCGGCAGCAGAGCGCACGTCAAAGCGACGAGCGGTGCCAGAAAATAGACGAATTTCGTCGATTTATCCGGAACGAGATCTTCCTTGAAGATGAACTTCAAAAGATCGGCGAATGGCTGCAGCACCCCCCAAGGTCCGACCCGGTTCGGACCAATTCGACCCTGGATCCAGCCGAGAACCTTGCGTTCCGCGAGCACCGTGTACGCGACGATCATCAGCACGCCCTGAAAGGCGAGCAAGATCGCTACACTGTAAACGATAAACGGAAATGCCGTTTTAAGAACCGCTTCCATAACTTAACAACAAACTTTCGTGTCTTTTCGTGTGGGTTCGTGGTTTCAGTTTCCGAGGCGGATGATCCGAAACCACTAAATCACACGAAAAGACGCGAACCCAATCTCAGACCCTATCGTCCACCCGGATTAGCACGGTCGCTGGCTCCGACAACCGCGGCGTCCGCAAAGACACCTTTCTTTGACCCATCGAGCTCGAACTGATCGAGCGGCGCGACAAGTAAATTCTCAGGCTTAGGATTTCCGTGCGCGAGCAGATGAAATTGTGCCGTCTTGCTGGTCAACGTCGTCAGACGATGCAGCTTGTGTCCCACCTTCGGCGTAACATTATTCTTCTCGCCACTGTCGGGAAGCGATTCGACTCGCGTTTTCAAATCGTCTAACGCGTTCGTCGTTGCTTTCCCGATCTCGTGTTTTACCTGCACCGGCCGCGATTCGTCTTTCAGGTCGGGATATCGAATACCGGAATATGCCGTGACGCTGCTCGAGATGGCCTTAAACACTGTCGTCGTCGAAAGGTTGTAGCCGAAATCGACGCCCATTTCTTTGGCAAGCATGCTTGTGATCATCCAATCGGGTTTCGACTGATGAACCGGATCGATCGCCTTGCGCACACGCTGTACGAATCCCGTGTTGTTCGTATACGTCCCGTCCATTTCCGCGAACGATGCGGCGGGGAAGACGACGTCTGCGTACTGCGTCGTCTCAGTCTCGAATAATTCCTGAACAACCACGAAATCTTTGTTCTGGAGTAAGCCTGAGTTGGCGATACTTCCCCCGACCAGCAAGGCCTTCGAACTATTGATCACATCGAGCAACGACTTCTTGCCAGCGACCATGTCGTTCGCACCCACCGAGTTGTTGTACGGTGCGAGCGGGAGCAACTTAGCGCGTCGATTTTCTGACGAGTAATTCGCGGCAAAGGACGCGATCGCGGCCTGAGCATCCAGCGAAATATCTCCGCCGACGATGATGAT
>JBDTWZ010000013.1:0-29809 GCA_040006435.1 Acidobacteriota bacterium | reverse complement strand
AATCGACGAAGATTTTCTACAAGGACGATGCGAAGAGTGATGGCGATGGCCCACAACTCTCCAATGGTTAGAGGCGTAACGACTTGATAAGCCCTGAGGAATCGTTCGAGGACTTCGGCCTCAAGCCGGCTATCGGTATGCGCGATGATAGCCATTGCTACCGCGTAAACGCGCGGATATCCGGCAAACTCACCGTTTTTTAGTTTAGGCAATTCTCGATAATACGCCGCCGGCAGATCCTCATGAATTTCACGCAATTGTTCTTCGACAATATGAAAGTTGTCGACTAACCATTCGGCCGCTGGAGAGACTGCTCGTTCATCACGAATTGCATTGGTTAATGAATAATATGCGTCAAGCAAAACCTTCCCATTATCTTCAAGCCGTGGTCGTAATTTTTGAAACCGCTTTGGTTGATCAACCGCGCCATGCTCGTGGGCAATGCTCGCCGCAAACTGCTCAAGCCTTTCGGCACTATACAACTCTCCGCGAATCGGCTCATCGCCTGCGTCCCGGCTGTTATTGCGAATGCCGGATTTTGTAAAACGCAGTTTCATCGTTGCCTCTTGTAATGGCTTACGCGCATAACGTTGGCGAATCAATACGCGGAGAATAAGGATCACTCCGATCGATTCTGCATCGGATTATCTCACGTTCGCCAGTAGTTGTTTGCGGCTGCGATTGTGGCGAATTCAATCGCGATCACTTCAGAAGCCGCGATCAGAGCGTCAGGGTCGTGACTGTACTTCGGTCGCCCCGATTTGAGAACAGCTTCGTCTGATTGCATCGCATGGATTGAATGTCGGGCCATCATAATTGCAAGGGCGCCACCTTCCTCTGCCGTCGGAGTTATCAGTGAATTTCCTGGTATTAGTTCCATCTGTTGCTACTTCAAATAAAAACGAACTGATTTTACGGTGTCATGACTGGCTACTCAATATTCCTAATGACTGTACAAAAATGTCCAAAAACACAGATTACAAAAGCTTCCGGTCAGCGTTTAATGATGGTTTCGACCGTGCAGGAAGCTCGGCTGGCGACCGCTGAGGCAACGCAGCCCAAAGAATTAGATCGCTGAGAATTTTTTCCAATGAATATTGTGTCAGCCTTCCATTCATTTGTTTCGTTGACAAGCATCACGCGCGGATTTCCGCTGTAGATATGGACTGAACCCGCAAGCCCTGCGTTCCTAAGTATCTTCATACCTTTTTCGGCCAGGAACTTGACCCATTTTTCTTCACCTTTCATTCTGCCTTCCGGTATGCCTGGAATTACCTGAAAAGCCCTTCCCGGAATCAACGCAACGAGCGGATCCGTAATCACATAAAGCCTGAAATCGGGCTTCCCTCGCCAATACCGTAGAGCAACAGTTTCGACCGCTTCTAAAGAGCGAGGTGAGTTGTCAAAGCAAATTGCGATTTTGAGCCGATCGGAATCGGATTCGACATTTCCTCTAACAATTCGCACAGGTATTTGTGATTCAGAAAGTATTTTTTGGGCGACACTGCCTAATCCGGAACCCGTGTCGGACGAAAGCCCTCGCGCTCCAACCGCGATTAGATCCGGCGAGAACGCGACGGCCCTTTGAAGGATCGCTTGTCCGGGTGACCCCGTAGTAGATTCGGTATCTATGATCCATTTTGGGAAGAGCCTTTGTAGTTCTTCTTTTGCTTCGACAATGATTCCTCTCGTTCCTTCCAAGTTTCTGTCCATTTGCTCGGAATGTTTCCGGAAATACTCGAAAGTGTCGTCTTCAACGCGCGTATCATCCCCCACGTCTACTGTTGTCGGGGATAACCACGCTTCGGAAACCGAAATCATTAAGACCTCGGCCCTATTTGGCAGGCCCGCAAACTCTAAGTCGCGGAGAATACTATGGGAATATCCTGATCCGTCATATGCAATCAGAATTTTCATAAATCTTCTTAAAGTGAATAGTCTATATTTTCTCGCATTCTTTATTTTATTATAGGGTTTTGCGTTACTGCTGTTCCTTTCGCTTTTCACCTTGGGCCGTCAAAGTTCATCTCAACCTGCGAACGAAGTTTCAGTTCTGTCGTCTTATCAATTGCGCAATACGTCTTTGGCCTTGATCTGCAAATAAGCATTTTTTCTCTTCGAATAGTCCATCAATATCCCGAAAACTCCTCGGTCCGTATGTTGTCGTCGTCGACCCCTGCCTCATTCAATAACTTACGCATCGCCGTCACCATCGTAGGCGGGCCGCAGAGATAGTAAATTGGGGCCGTGAGATCGCTGATGTATTTGGAGAGCATTTCTCGGTTGATGACCCCGGTCTCGTCATGCCACTCGCGGTCTGATTTTTCGATCTCTGTCATAGTGCCGACAAAGGTGAAATTCGGATTTCTCTCTTGTGCTTTTGTCAGATCGTCCAGAAAACCCGCATCTTCGGGTCTTCGGTTGGAGTCGAAAAGAAAGATCCTATGCGGAAGCTTGTCGTAAGTCGCTTGAAGTATGATGCTTCGGACGGGAGTAACTCCGATGCCGCCCGTCAGGAAGACGGCGGGAATTTTCGTATTGTTATGGAGAGTAAACGAGCCGTATGGAGCATCTAGAACTACCGCCTTACCTACCTCCATAGTTTTTAATACCCGCTTGAATGCCGTGTCGCGCATCCGCGTCGCCACCATAAGGTAGTCTTCAAACGGAGCACTTGCCAACGAGAACCCACGTATGTTGCCCTCGGCGTCGGTTTCAGGAGGATCTACCAGAGTGTAATCACCAAATTGTCCAGCCTTGTATTCAAATCCGGAAGGTTTTTCAAAATAAAATGCCATTGTTCCATCGGCGATTTCTTCTCGGTTTATTAATTTTGTTTCGTATATTGGCATGCCATAAAACTCCGTTCGCTAAATGGAACCTCAGATCGGCGCAAAAGGTTTTCCATCAATCCTCCGACGATGATGCCCCGATTCAACTAAATCTTTAGCTCGGCGCGGGTCTTCAAGATCTCCAGAATATGATTTCGCGTAATAACACCCATAAGCTGATTGTCGCGGGCAACTGGCAATTGGTTTACGTCTGAGCGAACCATGTTCCCGAACGCTTCAACAACTGACGTTTGCGGCGCGACAATCTGAAGATCATCGAGAGTGCGCATAACCTCGCCAATCGTTTTGAGTTTCCATTCCTCTCGCGGCACTTCCTTAACTTCATGGGGCGTTATCATTCCGACCAGTCGGTTATCTTCGACTACGAAATAACAGCGGTTGCCTGTCTTTAACAAATGCTCATCGACCAACGCTTGTAAATTGATTTGTCCGTCGATCACTTCGCAATCGCGCCGCATCACGTCACCGACGCGCAAACCACTCAGAATCCTTGTGATGGCAACTTGGGCGTAGCTGCCGCCGGCAGCGCCAAGCAAAAACCAACCAATTAGAGCCAGCCACAAACCGCCGAAACCGATGCCGAAGAAAAATTGAAAAACGCCCCAGACCATAAAAAGGATAGCGACGAATTGCCCAGCCCTGGCTGCAATGCGGGTCGAACGATTCATATCCCCCGTGATCCACCAAACAACAGCCCGAAAGACCCGCCCGCCATCGAGAGGAAACCCGGGTATCATATTGAAAATGGCAAGTAATAAGTTAATGTAACCAAGCCAGACAAGCGCCGCCAGCACCGGAGTCGGCGGGGCGATCGCCTGGATCTCCGGCGACCAACCCAGCGCGGCTGCGGAAAGCAGGCACAAAAAACCGATCAGGATGCTCATTATTGGACCGGCAATACCCACCAGTTCTTAGAACGGAGCTGACCTGAATTAGTCCTTTCTTTTCGAAACTGCTGCCATCTTGCAAACATCATAGAAAAACGGGACCTCCGTTAATTAACGAAAGTCCCGTTCTAATTGGTCGGGACGACAAGATTTGAACTTGCGACCTCTCGCACCCCAAGCGAACGCGCTACCAGACTGCGCTACGTCCCGAAATTGTTGATTTTCAGATTAGGTTTCGAGGTGTGGTTTGTCAAACTACCCTATTTACGGACACGCTCTTCGGATTCGCGCGTATGGCTCGTCTTGAGCATTTGACGTAATTCGAGAAGCTGATCAGCAAGTGACTTCAATGCGTCGCGCCGCTCTGCAGTAAGTCCTTGAGGACGGGAGTCGACTGATTCTAAATCATCGATCACCATCTCGTCATCGAATAATCCCTGAACGCCGCCATTTGTGGTCAAATGATCGTTCTCGGGCAGTGCCTCCGACGGAACGACCTTTAGCCGTGTCGTCTCGCGCATCTCGGCGTGCAGCTTTTTCTTAGCACCCGCGATGGTGAACATCTCCTCGTAAAGAAGCTGTTTGATCCGCAGCGCTATTTCGACGTCACGACGGCGATAGCTGCGCTGACCGGATCGGTTCTTCTGCGGAGAGAGCATCGGAAACTCGGTTTCCCAATATCGAAGGACGTGCGCCTGCACACCGACCAGCTCGCAAACTTCGCCGATCTTAAAATAAATCTTCTCAGGTATCACTACGGCCAATTGTCCCATCCAGCAAGTCAAGTGTGTTAAAGTTTTCGGTAAACGCGATCGCCGTTATTGTATGAATTTAATCAATTTGTGTCAATAAGATTATATGCGGAACGAGTTTGAGTTCATCCGAAACATTAAGGAACAATATGGGTTAAACCGGGTTGGCGACGACTGCGCCGTGCTGCCCAAAGATTCGAAAACCGACTTGCTCCTCACCACCGACATGCTCGTCGAAGATATAGACTTTCGACTTGATTGGATGAGGCCCGAATCGCTGGGATACAAGGCTCTTGCCGTTTCCCTGTCCGATATTGCTGCGATGGGAGGGACGCCGAAGTGGGCCCTCCTCTCGATCGGAATCCCCACGACGGTCTGGAAGGGAAGGTTCGTAGATAAATTTTATGAGGGCTGGTTCGCGCTTGCCAGGCAGCATAGAGTCGAGCTGATCGGCGGCGATGTTTCTCGGACGCCGGACAAAATTATGATCGATTCGGTTGTCGCGGGCGAAGTGCGACGCGGCAAAGCTGTCCTCCGTTCGGGTGCCCGACCGGGTGATTCAATTTTCGTCTCGGGTTCGCTCGGCGGAGCGGCTGGCGGCTTGGCCCTGCTCGAATCAGGAAAGGGCGATCAACAAAGTGGACGCAAACAGAAAGAGCTTATCGCCCGTCAGCTGCGGCCGACGCCGCGGCTCGACGTTGGAAAATATCTTACACGGAACAACCACGCGACCTCGATGATCGACATCAGTGATGGATTGGGCGCCGACCTTCATCACCTTTGCGACGCAAGCTCGGTCGGCGCGCGGATCGAGATCGAGCGGCTCCCTATGGACCCGAACCTGAACGCGGCCACGAAGGAAAGGAATCTTCAATTCGCGCTCTCCGGCGGTGAAGATTTTGAGCTACTTTTCACGTCCCCGAGAAAAAAACTTTTCAGTTCACAACTTCCACCCATCACGCGCATCGGCGAAGTCACATCAAACGCCGGAATAGTTGAACTTGTCGGAGAGGGATGGGAACGTGCGTTACCGCGCGTGGGCTATCGACATTTCTAAATTCGTCACGTCTGAAAATTATTTATTTCGAAATTTGCTTGACAAGGTATTTTCCGTCGTGCTAAAACTCTCATCCTGTCGCGAAGTGTGCGGCAAATTTTTTTGGAGATAATTTTGTGATTCGAAGTTCGATACATACAGCGAGAACATTCAACGGCCCAACGGCACGCGTCATGGCGCGCCCGGGAACGAGCTGGAATGCCGTTGTATGTTTACAGCTCGAAGGCGCGGATTATCAACCGAAACGGGATCTCAGTATGGATCCTGAACTAGTTACTTAACATTGCGGGAGCGGCGTTCCCGCTCCCGAAACATCGAAAGCAGGACGAGAATTCTCGTCGCAGATTTTTAGGAGCGGTTACGCCAGGATCATTGTGAGATCCAAAGCGTAGCCGCTCTTTTTCTTTCGATGTTTGAAAACTGAATAGCCGTATTTTTAATGGTGAAAGGTGAACGGTGAATGATGAATGAAGGAAGGCGGGACCATTTCCTTCACTCACCACTCACCGTTCACCACTCACCACTTTTTGGAGGCGTAGCTCAACGGAATCAGAGCGTCTGCTTCGAACGAGAGGGTTGAAGGTTCGAGTCCTTCCGTCTTCACCAAATTTTCACGGGGATGAATGCAAAGAGTCGAGCAGCCGGTTTTTCAAGCCGGGCGTAGCGGGTTCGAGTCCCGCCTTCCCTACCAACACTTCGGGGTCGTCTAACTGGCAGGACGGCTGGCTCTGAACCAGTAAATAGAGGTTCGACTCCTTTTCCCGAAGCCAGTTGCATTCTAGATTTTAAACTTTGGATTTTGGATTGAACGCGAAATCCGAATCCGAATTTCCGGGTGTTCCACAGATGGCCAAATGGGCTTGCCTTGGGAGCAAGTGTTCGCAGGTTCGAATCCTGCTGCCCGGACCAAACTTCTCGCACGCGTAGCCCAACCGGCAGAGGCTCTTGTCTTAGAAACAAGTTGATGAAGGTTCGACTCCTTCCGCGTGTACCAGACGTGAGTCCCAGGTCCCAGGGACCCTCGACTTGGATGTCGCTTAACATCTTGTCGCCCATTATTTTTACGTGGTCCGTAGCTTAACGGGATCAAAGCGCCGCACTGTGAATGCGGAGAGTGCGGGTTCAAGTCCCGCCGGACCACCCACACTTAGATTTCCAATTTCAAATTTCAAAAGGGGGCCGTGGCAGAAAGGCGAATGCACTTCCCTGTCGAGGAAGACGATGACGGTTCGGGTCCGTTCGGTCCCGCCACTATTAAATTTCAAATTTGAAACGTGAAATTTCAAAGAGGACGTTTAGCTGAGACAGATCAGCGTCGGTCTAAAGCACCGAAGAGCTTGGTGCTGTACCAAGAGCGTCCACCAACTTTTTTCTAAGAAGGAGTACAAAAACTTATGTTCGCACTCAATATTCGCATAGATCACTCGATCTGAACCTTCAGCTTTTCCTAGTTCGCTGAAAGTTCGCCGCCGTGATCGTCAAAATAACTTTCAGACACTATGAACAATCGAGGAAAAGAATATGAGCAAGAAATTTCACGTTCAGGAGAGAACGTTCCTGAACAAGATGACGGGAATGCGGGCGTATGTCATCGGCGTTGTCGAGGACACACGCGACATTCCGGACTGTTTCGAGGACGGCTGGAAGTGGGGTCAGATCGAGCTGAAGCTGGCCGACTGTTTCGAAGAGATATCTTTCGAGTTCAACATGAGCACGAAGGAAGAGCGAGAAAATAGTCTGCACAAGATCAGAAAGCTGGCAGAGGTTATCCACACGGTTCGGAAAGCAATCGAGATCGAGGCCGAATCGATCGAAGCCCGCGAAGCGATCAAACCGCTGCTTCGGGCACTGACCGCGGTCCATTGATTCTGCCACGACGCGCACCCGGCCGTTTCACCTCGGAAGCGGCCGGCGGGGACGCACTGTCGATTTTACATTTTACATTTTGGACTTTTGACCTGGATCGCATTCTGCAATCCAAAATCTAAAATCCAAAACGTACGGGTCTTACCAAAAACAAACGCGGCCAGCGGAACTACGAGGGCAAGGGGGTGCATTTATTCATACCTTGGTTCGCAACGAACCTATACGTCCCTTGCCTAATGAAGTAGTGTTCGCGCCGCGTTTGCCTACCGATCATCATCAGAGCTGATCGGACGTTGGTTATCCTAACTGGTCGGAAATACATCTCCGTCAATTAGAATTCCGTTGCCGCGGGCTGCCGCGAGTCGAATCTTTTTCAAGCCCGAGTACTCAGGCGAGTTATACCACCGGAGAGCCGACTGCTTGTCGTCAAACTCGATAACAACCGGAAAGTTAAACTTCCAATCGCCTTCCAGAGTTTGCTGTTCACCGCCCACAACGCGATATGTTCCACCGAAGTCTTCAACGATCTCGAACACCTTCTCGCGGTACTCGGCCATCTTTGCTTCGTCGAGGACTTCCAATAGGTCAAAAAAAAAGAATGCAGCCATCTGTTTTCACCTCACTTATAATCGCTGATCCATTTCGGTCCGGCGCAATACGTCACGCGGAAAGCCGCGGACATAAATATCTGACACTTTTTTCGATCGGTAGCCAAGCTGGTTTAAGGCACTCGCCTTTTAAGCGAGGGATGCGTGGGTTCGAATCCCACCCGGTCGGCCAGTTGATGGCGGAGTAGCTCAGCGGAAGAGCAAAGGTCTCATAAACCTTGGGTCGGAAGTTCGAATCTTCCCTCCGCAACCAGATCAACAGGCAGAAACACGAGCGGTAGCGAGTGTGTGCCGATAAACCAAAGAGAAGCACACTCCCTACCGGTCGTGTTTCCGCCTGTCGTTGACAGGTAACTCAGGTGGTCAGAGTGCCGGCCTGTTAAGCCGGATGTCGCGGGTTCGATTCCCGCCCTGTCAGCCAGCTCTTGTCAGTACCGCCTGCAGTAGAGGGAACTATAAACATTCACCATCAAGAAAGGAGCAATCATGCCATACAAAAAACTAAACGCAAGCGGAGACGGCGGCGACGTTCTCTCGTGGGTCACCCATGAGATGTCCGACGACGAACACAAAATGCTTCGCAACGTCTCGCGTCTGCCGTGCCTTTTCAAGCACGTAGCGCTGATGCCGGACGCACATCTCGGGATCGGATCGATGGTCGGTTCGGTCATTGCAACAAAGGACGCGGTAATTCCCGCTACGGTCGGTGTCGACATCGGCTGCGGAATGATGGCGGTCAAGACGCCGTTCAAGAGTGGAGTTCTGGACGGCAAGATGGCCGAGTTTCGACACGAGATCGAGCGTGCGATCCCGGTTGGCTTTAACGAGAATCGCGATCCGGTCGATGAGTCGACCGAGTGGAACGGCTGGGCCGAATTCGGCGAGCTTCACCGCGGAGTTCAGGATCGTAAAAAGAAAGCGATGCGTCAGCTCGGAACGCTCGGCGGCGGAAATCACTTTATCGAGGTCTGTCTCGATACCGATGACAGCGTCTGGCTGATGCTGCACTCGGGTTCGCGAAACATCGGGAACGAGGTCGCGACGCGTCACATCGCCACGGCGAAGACGCTGCACGATCTGAACACACTTCCCGATCCGGCCCTCGCGTATTTCGTTCAGGGGACCAACGAGTTCAAAGCTTACTGGCACGATCTCGACTGGGCTCAGCAGTATGCGATGAAGAACCGCGAGATCATGATGCAGCGACTGTTGCGATCGTTCAATCGAATGTTCAATGAGCAGAAGGAGTGGGAATCTGAGATCACGGTCAACTGTCATCACAACTACGTTGCGATCGAAGAGCACTTCGGCGATAAGGTTTATGTTACCCGAAAGGGTGCGATAAACGCCGAGGAGGGACGCTACGGAATTATCCCGGGATCGATGGGAGCGAAATCGTTCATCATCCGAGGGCTGGGAAATCCGCAGGCGTTTAATTCGTGCTCGCACGGTGCGGGACGAAAGATGTCGCGTACTAAAGCGAAAGCGAAGTATACGATCGATGATCTGAAGGAGCAGACGGCCGGCGTCGAGTGTCGTAAGGACAAGGGCGTCGTCGATGAGATCCCCGGTGCCTATAAGGACATCGAGGAGGTGATGCGTGCCCAGGACGACCTTGTCGCCGTCGTTGCCGAGCTAAAACAGGTCATCTGTGTAAAGGGGTAAGGGCTAAACGTCGGTAAGCGCTGACGGCGCCATGCGTAGTGATGGCCGCCCTGAAGCTCGCGAATGCGTGCGTCAGCGTAAAGGCCCGGGCGCTCGTTTGTCCCGAGCCTTCGCAGACGGCGCCAGCGCCAGACGTCTTTCGCTCTCATACGCGAGTTCCATCACTTTCGGTCATGTTTTCCCCCGGCCCACGCCTGGGGCCTTATGCTGACGCCGTCTACGGCTTTAATCCAGATAACTAGAATTAGGGTTCCCCCCGCACACCGCGTGGCTAGGGGAACTCGCAATTCTCGTCAGTCGATAGGGCTTGTTCCCGGATAGCATGTGAAACTACCCCAAACTATCAACTCTTCACTCCGAACTATCCACCGGAAGGTTAGAATCCGGCACTGTCAGCCAACGGGGCCAGATTTACCTTTGAAGCAAGACTATTTTGAAGAGAGCCAGCGTTCGAAGGCGTAAAATCAGTGCCGAATCCACATATAGTTCGACAAAATCGTTTCATGGCAAGATATTGTGCTTGCCTAAATTCAGGGTTTTACATTACATTACTTCGTAGAAGAGGAGGGTAGATCGTTGCTTACAGGTCGAGTTTTACTTTTGAATTTTTCATACGAACCGCTGGGTACTGTCGGCGTGGCTCGTGCTGTCTGTCTTTGGTTTCGGGGAGCTGTTTTTGTCGAGGAAAACGACGGCGACAATGTTCTCCATTCGCCTTCGACTATATTTCCGGTGCCGTCTGTGGTCAGGCTCCGTCATTACGTGCATGTCCGACGCAATCGTCGCGAGACTACAATGAAGCGGGCACGCGTCTACATCCGCGATCGTTATCGCTGCCAGTATTGTGGCGATCATCGGCACGCGAAAGATCTGACGCTCGACCATATTCTTCCCCGCGCGCAGGGCGGCGAAAGCACGCCGGCAAATCTTGTCACTGCGTGTGTAAAGTGTAATCAGCGAAAAGGCAATCGTACGCCCGAACAGGCTCGCATGCCGCTTCTCACTTCACAGAAACTTTTGAGACTCGGGCTTGATCACGTACTGCTGTGTCATTACGCCGAGTCACGACCAGGGTGGAAGAAGTATCTGTTTATGGACGACCACGACGCGGTCGAACAGGTGAAAGTGGCAGCTTAGGAGAATTTTCGATTTTAGATTTTAGATTTTCGATTTGCGATTGCGGCTTTGATTTGCCGCAGTCGCAATTTTCTTTTGGCAAGTAGGTGAATTACAGGTTATTATTACGGTTCGGAATTCAGACAGGATGATTCGGGCCGAGCGGCCAGTTTCATTCTGTCTTTTTTATTTAGGTGAGATCATGGAAACGAAATATAAACACGAGCGTGAGGTGCTCGATCTCGTCAGGTCGTTTGAAGACGCGACCGTCGCACATGATGACTGGAAACACGCCGAACACTTGGTCGTCGCGCTTTACTATGTTACGCGTCACGACACCGAGACGGCGTACGACAAGATGCGAAGCGGGATACTGAATCTGCTTGAACACGGCTTTAAGGTGGATCTGAAAAAGGAGATGCCGTATCACGAAACGATCACGTTGTTCTGGATGCGAACGGTGGCCGAATACAATGCGTCGAAAAACGGAGCTTCCCTGCTCGCGAAAGCAAACGAGGTCGCCTACAAGTGGGAAAAGGAGTATCCATTGAAATTCTATAGCCGTGAGCTTCTTTTCTCGACCGCAGCTCGTGCGGATTTTGTCGAGCCTGATCTGTCAATCGGCAAGACCTAATTGCCCGAGGTAAAATGCTCCGCGGTCTGACCCGCGTCTCTCATATTTTCGTGGATTGCTGTATTATCTTGACTTCAAATTAATATGCTTAGGTTTTTTAATACGTTATCGCGCAGCATCGAGGAGTTACACCCGATCGAAGAAGGAAAGGTCCGGATGTACGTCTGCGGCCCGACCGTCTGGAACTTTGCTCACGTCGGCAACTTTCGCACCTTCATTTTCGCCGATGTGCTTCGACGCTATCTTAAATTCAAAGGATACGATGTCACGCATGTCTTTAACCTGACCGATATCGACGACCGGATCATAAATGAAGCGGCGAAGAAGGGTGTCTCGATCGACGAGTTCACGGCACCTTACATCACAGCCTTTTGGGAAGATTTCGACGCGCTCGGGATGGAACGCCCGGAGGTGACGCCGCGTGCGACGCAGCACATCCCGGAAATGATCGAGATAATCGCAAAGCTTCTCTCGAATGGAAAAGCATACGAATCCGATGGTTCGATCTATTACCGCATCACCGCCTTTCCCGATTACGGCAAGCTTTCGCGTATCAACTTCTCCGGCAATATCGCCGGTGGCAGCGAACGCGTCGATACTGATAAGTACGACAAGGAAGACGCACGCGATTTTGCGCTTTGGAAGCTTGTTGGCGAAGACGAAGAACCGGGATGGGATGCGCCGTTCGGTCGTGGACGTCCGGGCTGGCATATCGAATGTTCAGCGATGTCGATGAAGTACCTGGGCGAGACGTTCGATCTTCACGCGGGTGGAATGGATCTGCAGTTTCCGCATCACGAGAACGAGATCGCGCAATCGGAAGGCGCGACCGGAAAGCAATTTGCACGTTATTGGATCCACAGCGAGTTCCTGAAGATCGACGACGTAACGATGTCTAAGTCGAAGGGCAACTTCTTCACGTATCGTGATCTGCATGAACAGGGTTATTCGCCGCTCGCGATTCGTTACCTGCTGCTTAGCGTGCCGACCAGAAAGCAATTGAACTTTACGTTCGAAGGACTGCAGGGCGCTGGGTCGACCGTTGAACGGCTACGAAATTTTCGTTCCCTGGTGAGCGATGCGAAAAGTGTCGAAGGTTCGAATCAGGAGGTCGCAGCAAGGGTGGCGAATGCTCTCTCGGATTTCGAAAGCGCCATGGATGACGACTTCAACACGGCCTCCGCACTTGCGGCGATCCACGACCTCGTACGCGAGATCAATATCGTCCTCGCGGGTGAAGGACTATTATCGAAAGATCGAGAAGCTATGCTCGACTCGATCGCCAAGTTCGATTCGGTACTCGGGATCTTCGGGAAAGACGACGACACCGGTCTCGATGCAGAGATCGAAGCCCTCGTCGAAGAGCGCCAGGAAGCGCGGCGACAGCGCGATTTTGCCCGATCGGATGAGATCCGGGGTCTGTTAGCTGAGCGCGGAATTGTCCTCGAGGATACGAAAGATGGCATCCGCTGGAAGCGGAAATAGGGCGTAAGTGCGGGGGCAAGCCCGCCTTCCGGACCCGCGAATGTAAATGACGTTTCTTCGCTATCCCAGCATCCATTTAGTATGCGCCTCGGAACTGGCTAACATTTGCAGGTTCGGAAGGCGGGCTTGCCCCCCGCTATTCATCACAACCTTTCCGCGATCTTGTCATCTTCACCCGAAAAACGGTAGTCGAATCGTATCTGACGGAGTCGGCCGAACACGCCTCATACCCGCTGCTCTTGAAGGCTGCGAGAATCGGAGCATCCTCGCCATCAACCGAAGTTCTAAACGCAAGCCAAAGACGCTCGTCCTTAATATCCGCTAGCTGAGCGTTTCGAACCTCATCGAATCCTCGCGGCAGGAAATAAGTCTTATCGTCTGTCCTCACATCGATCCCCTTCACCACAACGACGCGATAATCAGACGACTCCCGCAGCGCGAACCATAAGTGATAGGCGACGAGATTCTCCAACGCGTATATCTTTGTGGGCTCCGCGCCAACACGCTGTTGACTTCTGATCTGTTCCGCGGCGTCGTTCCATGCGCACCAGACATAGCTCGGAGTCGGCCTAGTCGCATGCAACACGAGCGAGTATCCAAACAACATGAGCAGAAGTGCCGCCGCCGCTCTCCGAACCCACGCAAAAGGAATTCGAGTTAGGAAATATGCTATGAGGATCGCTGCCGGTGCGTAGATGACGATCAAATGGCGCGTTCCCCAAACCGAATACGGCAATAGCCAACTCGCGAGGAAAGCCAAAATGGCAGGCAAGATCGCAAACACCGCGAGAAAGTAAATAGGCTGCTTGTCTTCGTCGCGATTCCAATTACTGAGATAGATGACAAACGCCGCAAGAAGGATCAGTACGATGGGGATGGTTATCCGGTACATAGACGCCGGTTCGGCGTTGCTGGCCTGAAAGTAAAACGGCTCGGTCAGATCGAAAATGAATGTCATCATTTCGTGTATACCTGGGCGAGCCATCCAGCCTATATTTTGACCGACGTCCGAACCGGATCTCGCCGCCCCGGTGACAGCAAGCATCCATGGAATGAAACTCACGATCAGAACGCCAAGCATGGTCACCATTCGGCGCCACTTTATCGTTTGGAAAATCAGGAGAGCGGCCACCTCGGCGCCGATCACGAGCCAGCCGAAATAATGCGTGTAGATAAGAAGCAGGTTAACGATCAGCAGTGGGACAAAGCTCTTCCCGCGATTAAAGTATCTCGCGAACAACCAGATCGAAAACAGCGACAAGAACATCAGCATGCTGTACATGCGGAGCGTCTGCGTGTATTTGATCAGAGAACCGTTGACGGTGAGAATCGCCAGCGAGAGCAGAATCACCGAATTCGTAAACTTCAATTCCCTGCATAAATAGACAAACGGAATCAAGGCTAGAGCAGAGAAAAGGACCGGAAGCAATCGCAGCCAGAGCAGGCTTTCGCCGCCGATTTCGATCCACAATTTGAGTGTCGCGTAAAAAAGAGGAGGGTGGATCAGGTCTTGCGCGACAAACCCAAACAGCGACTCCCACGAATGCTCCGCAGCATGGACGCTGAAGATCTCGTCAAACCATAGGCACGAATCCGTCAGGTGCCACATCCGGATGAGGACGTAAACCAAGCACAACGCAATCGCGAGAACCGTGAATGTTCGCCGATCCTTAAGCATTCTTATGGAGGTTAATTATTAATGACTAGCGAGTTAATTACTAATGGCGCACGACAAATCTTAGAGCACGACGCCGTCACACAGCCGTCCGTCCGCGCTGGTGTAAAAAAGCTTGACGTCCTTGAACGTGTCCGTGTCGCGACAGTATGAAATGCAGTGGTCAAACGGTTTCGAATAGATGTGAATGCTGACCGCTCGATCGTCGTATTCGGGAAGATTCAGGATCTGATGGATCGGCTCTTCTAATTCAACTTTCGCTGTGAGACACTCCGCCAGTTCAAAAGTATCGGTCTCCCGCAACTTGCAATGACCGGTCGACTCATCCATCGCCTCGACCGCAAAATTCTGGCCTTTCAAACGCCCGATCGGCACGGTCATCCAGCATCGCTGTTCGCAGTGATTATGAACACGCGACACCTGTCCCGGTTCCCAGCAGATCGCCATCATCTCGAACCGATCATCCTTAAAAATAAGGTTCCGCGTATAAAACTCGGGACTCCAAAATAGATACTTTTGAATCGAGTCGACCTCGACAGGGTGCTTGTTGAGATAATCGTAAACGGGCTCACAGACAAATTGAGCGTCGGGAATTTCACGAAGGCCGTGTACCAAGTTGTCGATGGAAATTCTATTCATTAAGCGACAGACCGCAGATTAGCCACAGAGCACACAGAGTTAATTAGCAACGCGCCTCACACCATCAATGAGTCGCTTTTCACCGAAGTTTATGATCAAACCTCGTTTTAGTCCAGTCACTTTGAGATAAGAGAGTAACTGAGCGAAAACGACTTCATGAATGCGAGAGACGGACTTCAGCTCAATCACTATCTCTTTTTCGACGATCAGATCGAGTCGTTGACCCTTGGTGATTTGTCCTTTGTAGAACACGTCGACCCCGACTTGACGTTGAAAGTCCAAACCGCGGAGCGAAAACTCGTAACACAATGCATTTTCGTAAATCGATTCGATAAGACCTGGGCCGATGGTCTTATGAACTTCGATTGCTGCGCCGATAATCCGGCCAGATAACGGATCTGGTTCGAGTGGAGTGGGAGATTCCATACGTCTGTTTTCAAAAAATGCCTAAGATTTCCCTGTGAGCTCTGTGGCTAATCTTCCTGCGCTTTCCTCAAGAAGTCAACGAATTCCTTCGAATCGCGAGTCAGGCCCGGGAATATCGCGACGGGCTGACCATCGGCATCGAACACGGCGTAAAAGGGGAGTGCGACGGTCTGGAAAGTGTCTTGCTGAAACTGCTGCTGGCGTTCGTACACGTCCCCTTCCCCATCGGTATAAAGACTCACGAGTACAAATTTTTCCATCTCAGCACGGACCTCGGGCAGGACGAACATATTAGCTTCCATCCATCGACAGTTCGTGCACGTATAGCCGGTGAAGTCGACAAATACTTTCCGGTTTTCCGCGGTCGCTCTCTGCAATGCTCCCTTGAAATCGTTTGTCATCCAGGCGAGCTCTTCGTCGGGATTGCCGAGAACATTAAATACAGACTTCGAATTTTTCGGCGGAAGGAACGATTCGAGCTCGCCTAGCTTTCGACCGAGAACGCCCGTCGTCAGATAAATGCAGAGACCGAAAAAGAGAGCGGCAAACATGGCGCGCAATGGCGTGATCTTTCTCACCGGAGAATCGTGGCGAAACTTATAAAAACCGAGAATGTATGTGACGATTCCGATTCCGATCACGACCCAGATCATCAGCACCAACTCACGAGTAAAGATCTTTCCATAATTCAGCACGCCGGATTCGTTTAGCCCGGCTCCCCAGACGAGATCGACATTCGATAGAAACTTCATAGCCGCCGCGATCTCGAGAAAGCCCATGACGACTTTGACGGAATTCAACCAGCCGCCCGAACGCGGCAATGAATGCAGCAGCCGAGGTGCAACGGCGAGGACAAAGAATGGCAATGCAAAAACAACGGAAAAGGCGAGCATTCCAATCAGAGGCATCTTCCAATCGCCTTGTGCGGTTGAAACAAGCAGGCTGCCGATAAACGGCGAGGTGCACGTGAACGACGTAAGCGTGAAGGTCAACCCCATCAGCAGCGCGCCAATATACGCGCTTCCCTTCCCCGCCTCGCTCCGCGTGATCGAATCGAGCTTTGTCAGCAGGCCGGACGGAATTGAGATCTCATAGAATCCGAAGAGGTTGAATGCGAAGAAAAGAAACAGCGAACCGATAAAGAGGTTGACCCACGGGTTCGCGGCGAACAGATTGATGCCGGCCGCGCCGAACGCGACCGCGAGAAGCATTCCGAGCAGCGAAAATGTCGCGATGATGCCGACCGAGTAGACGGTCGCGAGCTTGATCGTGCGTTTATGATCGCCGTCCGAGTGCTTCATAAAGTACGAAACGGTGATCGGGATCATCGGAAACACGCATGGCGTCAGTAAGGATATCGCGCCGAACGTTACGGCGAGCCAGATGAATGACCAGAGGTCAGTGGGTTGTTGGTTCGCTGTTAGGAGTTCGTTGTTCCTGGCACTCTGGCTGGAAACTGACGACTGGGAACTGGCAACTGGTTTCTTAACGTCTTCTTCGCCAGCAAACGAAACACGCTTGGTTCTCGGGGGAAGGCAGAATGTGTCGTTGCAAAGTTGAAAGCGGACATCGATCGCGACGTCCCTCGCTGCGATATTCGCCACTGCTGTCAAAGCGAGGGTGAACGCCGCCTCGTTTTCGAAGTATCTTGTTTCAAGCGGCTTACCGTCCACAATAAAAAGCGGATCAGGCTTGCTTATCGGACTAGGAGACGTCACGTCCAGTAATTCCAACGGAGTTCCCGGCGCGATCGTAATCGTGGTTGGAATCGGTCCGCCCGGGGGTTGATCCAGCGCATAAAGGTGCCATCCGGATTCGACCTTAACGGTCAAAGTTAGGGTAGTCTTATCGCCCGGGTTTAGTATTTCGTTTGTCGGCTGCGAGCCCAAACTCCACTTCGTGGGATTTTGCGCCGAGGCTACCAGCGGAATCGCGAAAAGAACCAGGAAAAGCTTAATGTAAAGAATTCTCATCAACCTCAACAATCTATCATACGGGTGGTTTCGGGTTACAGTTTCTTGCTACGAATCGAGTTTGATGCGTCCCTTCCTGCGAAAACTGCTTTTTTGCACAAATTATCATGGCTCGCTTATAATTAACGCTTTATACTAGACAAGTATTTTCAGCCCGTAGCGGTACGGAGGATTGATTTTGGCAAAAACTGCAACAAGCCGGAAAACGGAAACAAAAACTACGACGTCATCCGGCAACGACTCAAAAACGGCGACTGCAAAGAACGGTAACGTTGATTTTGCAGTTGTCGAAATGGCCAAGGCCGAATATGCGAAGCGTCGAAAATCTCAGCTCGAAGCCATAAAAAAGACGGACAAGAAACTGCTACGGGCGATGCTCTACCAGATGGTGCTCGGCCGCCGCTTCGAAGAAAAGTGCGCCGAGGTCTATCGAATGGGCAAGATCGGCGGCTTTTGCCATCTCTACATCGGCCAGGAAGGGATCGCCGTCGGATCGATGATGGCCCTCGAAAAGACCGACATGGTGATCACGGCTTACCGCGATCACGTCCAGGCAATGGTCAAGGGACTCTCGCCCGAGTCGGTGATGGCTGAGTTGTACGGCAAGGAAGGTGGCTGCGTAAAAGGCAAGGGCGGCTCGATGCACATGTTCTCAAAGGAACATGAATTCTACGGCGGACACGGAATCGTAGGCGGTCAGATCGGTGTCGGGACCGGTATGGCATACGCCGCGAAGTATAAGAACACCGGCCAGGTAACTCTTTGCTTTTTTGGCGAAGCGGCAGTGAATCAGGGAATGTTTCACGAATCTCTCAACATGGCCCAGCTTTGGAAACTGCCGATCGTATACATCTGCGAGAACAACCAGTACGGCATGGGAACGTCGCAGGAGCGTGCGATGAGCACACGGAACATCGCGAAGAAAGCCGAAGCATTCGAGATGGCGAACGAGTTCGTCGATGGCATGGATGTCATGGCGGTCCGCGACGCGTCGCTTCGTGCGATCGAAAGAGCGCGGAAAAAGAACGAACCTACGCTGCTCGAGATCCGCGCGTACCGCTTTATGGGCCACTCGATGTCCGACCCGGGAAATTACAGGACCCGTGAAGAGATCGTAAAATATCAGGAGCGCGATCCGATAGTTCTCTTCAAAGACACCTTAAAAGAAGCGAAGGTTTTGAGCGACAAGGAATTCGAAAAGATCGAGCAGGAAGCGATCGAGGCGACGGAGAAGGCGGTGAAGTTCGCTGAAGAAAGTCCGCTGCCGAATGAAAGCGAGTTGTTTACGGACGTATACTCGTAGAAGTGGTCAGTGGTCAGTGGTCGGTGGTCGGTGGTCAGTGATTATTAGGGGTGGGCGGGTTAACCCAAGCTTAGATATTGAAAACTGAGGTGCAAATTACGATGAGTCTCCTACACTATCGTGAGCTTATAGCATGGCAGAAATCGATGACGTTGGTGAGCCGAGTCTACGCGTTGTCGAAAGCGTTTCCGGGAAACGAACGTTTTGGACTCACGAGCCAGGTTCGACGAGCAGCGATCTCGGTTCCGTCGAATATCGCAGAGGGACAGGGACGCGACTCGATACGCGAGTTCCTTCACCATCTTTCGATTGCTTATGGATCGCTGATGGAAGTTGAGACGCAAGTTTTGATAGGCCTAGATCTTGGATATTTGGATAAGGAGTCGGTTTCCGCGTTCCTGAACGGAAGTTCGGAAGTCGGTCGAATCATAAATGGATTGATGAGGTCGTTACGAAAACAACTGACCACTGATCACTGATCACTGATCACTGATCACTGAACACCGACCACTGAATTACTATGGCAGTTCTAACGATTCGCGACGCGCTCAATCAAGCGTTGCGTGAAGAAATTTTAAGAGACGAGAATGTTTTCGTTATGGGCGAGGAAGTCGCGGAGTATGACGGTGCATATAAAGTGACTCGCGGGCTCTGGAAAGAGTTTGGTGACAAGCGCGTCGTCGACACGCCGATCACTGAACTTGGTTTTGCGGCTGTCGGTGTCGGCGCTGCAATGGCGGGCCTTCGACCGGTGATCGAGTTTATGACGTGGAATTTTTCGATCCTCGCGGCGGACCAGATCATCAACCACGCGGCGAAGATGCTGTACATGTCGGGCGGGCAATTCAAAGTCCCGATCGTGTTCCGCGGCCCGAACGGTTCAGCGTACCAGGTTTCGTCTCAGCATTCGCATTCGCTCGAAGCAATGTATGCAAATTTTCCCGGCCTGAAAGTTGTGCAGCCATCGACCGCGGCAGACGCGAAGGGATTGCTGAAGTCCTCCATCCGCGACAATAACCCGGTCCTCTTCTTAGAGCAGGAAAGAATGTACGGCTTGAAAGGCGAAGTTCCCGAGGATGAAGATTTCACGATCCCGCTCGGCGTGGCAGACGTGAAACGCGAGGGAACCGATTGTACGATCGTGGCGCGTTCGATGACTGTACCGCTCGCATTGCAGGCCGCGGAGAAAATGCAGGAAGAGTTCGACCTGTCGGTCGAGGTGGTCGATCCGCGTACGATAAAGCCGCTCGACATCGAGACGATCGTCAATTCTGTGAGGAAAACCAACCGCCTTGTAATTGCTGAAGAGTCGCATTATTTCGCGTCGGTCGGAGCGGAGATCTCGCATATGATCATGGAGCATGCATTCGATTATCTCGATGCGCCCGTCAAAAGAATTTCATGTGCCGAAGCTCCGATGCCATACGCGAAGAATCTCGAAGCGCTCGCGTTACCGGATGTTGATAAGATCGTCGCTGCTGTGAAGGAAGTTTGTTACTTGTAAATCGTAAATAGTGAATCGTAAATAGTGAATCCTGCAACTAGCGGTCTACGAAGCACGATTTACAATTCACGATCCACGAATAACTAAATTATGGCTGAAAAATTCTTAATGCCGAAGCTTTCACCCACGATGGAAGAGGGACAGATCGCTCGATGGGTGAAGAACGAGGGCGACGCATACGAGGCGAATGAAACACTCGCCGAGGTGGACACCGACAAGGCGACGATGGAAATGACGGCCTTGACCGGCGGGACGCTTCTAAAGATCCTAAAGCAAGCCGGAGACACCGCTGCGCTCGGCGAAGCAATCGCGATCACGGGCAAAAAGGGCGAAGACATCTCGGCACTGTTAAGCGAAGTCGCTTCGAACGGAGCGAAGAAAGACACGGAGAATGGGAGAAAGGGAGAAGGGGAGAAACCGGCTCCGTCAACAACGGTCGAGAAACCCGCAGAGCTCCAACCCGAAAAGGAATCGACACCGCCGTCAGAAGCTAAGTCGGCGACACCCACAAATCCGCAATCCGAAATCCGCGATCCGCAATCCAATGGCCGCCTCATAGTCTCACCTATCGCGGCCCGCATGGCAGCGGACAATGGTATCGATTTACGTACTGTTAGCGGATCAGGCCCGAACGGACGAATCATCAAGCGCGATATTGAGCAAGCCCTCGGCGGTCCGTCGTCAGTGGCCGGTGGTCAGGAAAAACAGTTCACACCATCGACGGTCGTGGGAGCGTCGGCGTTCAGCGACGAACCGACGTCGAAGATACGACAAGTCATCGCGAGCCGTCTCGCCGAATCGATCGGTCCGATCCCGACGTTTTATTTGACGGTTGAGATCGAGATGGATAACGCACTCGCGGTCCGCAAACAGATCAACGCCACCCTCGACGACGATTCGAAGATCAGTGTTAACGACATCATCGTCAAGGCGGCGGCGATGTCGCTGATTAAACACCCGTGGGTCAACGCGTCGTATCAGGACAAGACTGTTCGCTTTTACGAACAGGCTGACATCGGCGTCGCGGTCGCGATCGATGAGGGACTGATCACACCCGTCGTTCGAGGTGCAAATCTGAAAGGTTTGGCGGAAATTGCGGCCGAAATCAAGGATCTCGCGGCGAAGGCCAAAACGAAGAAACTTCAGCCCGAAGAGTACACGGGTGCGACTTTCTCTATCAGCAATCTGGGGATGATGGGGATCAAGGAATTCACCGCGATCATCAATCCGCCCGAAGCCGCGATAATTGCGGTCGGCGGTGCGAACCCGGTTCCCGTCGTGCGGGACGGCGAGGTGGTTGTCAGGTCGATAATGAATGTCACGATGTCCTGCGATCATCGGGTCGTCGACGGGGCAACAGGTGCAAAATTTCTTAAAACCTTCAAACAGATGTTAGAAACTCCGGCGATGATGCTGATTTGATGACATCAGCGGCGGAGTCCAGCAGTAACATCCAGCCGTTCGTTGCACTCCTCGCGGTCCAGGCTTTCCTCGGAACACTGCCTGTGATCGGAAAGGTCGTGCTCGCCGAACTGCCGCCGGTTTCACTCGTCGGATTCCGTATCGGGATCACGGCGATCGTACTGCTTGCCTTTCAGTCTTATCGAAAACGGCTCTGGCTCCAGAATCGCAGCGACTACGTGCGGTTGGCGGTGCTCAGCCTGTTCGGCGTTGTCTTCAATCAACTTCTTTTCATCGGCGGCCTTTCACTGACAAAGGCCGCGAACACTTCCCTGCTCGCGATCACGATTCCGATCTTTACCATGGTCGTCAGCGCGATCGTAGGAAACGAACGGCTGCGCTGGCTCAAAGTACTGGGAATCTTTCTCGCCGCCGCCGGAATTATTTTCCTGATCGATCCGCGTAACGCATCATTTTCATCCCAAACAACGACGGGCGATATCATGATCGTCCTCAATTCCCTCTCGTTCGGGATCTACGTCGCCACTTCAAAGGACGTGGTGACGCGAAACGGGGCATTCCGCTCAATGATGTGGGTCTTTATTTTCGCCAGTGTGATCTGTGTTCCGCTCGGTCTGGTTTCACTTTCCACGATCGCCTTAGGAGAGATAAGCAGCAGCGTCTGGCTTCTGGTTCTCTACATCGCGGTCGTTGCGACAGCCCTGCCGTATTTGCTAAACGCGTGGTCACTCGCGAGGGTGAATCCGTCGACTCTGGCAGTGTTCATTTATCTGCAACCGCTGATCGGCTTTGCTCTGGCCGTAATTTTCCTCGGCGAAATTCTCGATTTCCGGTTTATAATCGCTGCGCTCCTTGTGTTCGCTGGGGTCTTTCTGACGACGCGAAAAGCTCGTGCGAATGTGCACGTGACCGGCTAAAAGTTAAATTTTTGTAAAATCCCGCCGCCATGTGAACTGCGGGAACGACGCTTTCGTAGTCAGTCTTATGCCGACGAATATTATCCAAACGGTCAACGACGCTGACGGCTCTGTGACTTTAAGTGTCGAAGGTGAAATGTTGCTCGATGATGCGCTGCTCCTCGAGAAGATCGCCGTCGGAATGCGCGGCGATAATTTTCGCGAGGTCGTGATCGACCTTGCGGATCTGGACTTCATGGACAGCGAATCGGCCCCTGTTCTGAAACGTCTTGCGAAAGAACTTGGATTCAAGATCGAGGGTATGGAGATTTTTCTCCAGTCCGCTGTCAACTCCGCCGAACGAAGAGCGCAAAGTTGACGGCGAACCGCATTTTCTGCGCAAATCGCCTTTCTGTCTAAAACGATATAAATTGTTACGAATGAAAGCTCGTGAGATAGCTGAACTTGTCGGCGGAGAACTGCGTGGCGACGGCGATGTTGAGATCACTTCAGTCGCCAGCCTGACGAGCGCCGGGGACGGGCACGTCGCGTTCGTTGAGAAAAACATCGAGCATCCGGAAACGGCGGCCTCGTGTCTGATCGTACCGATCAATCTAAAAGTCTCGAACTCGGATCACACCACCGTGATCGCGGTGTCGAATCCCAGACTAGCCTTTTCGCAAGTTGCGGCCGTTCTCCATCCACGAAAGCGTCGCGATCCTGAATTGCACTCAAATGCGGTGATCTCAAAAACTGCGCGTATTGGTGAGAACGTTTTTATCGGTGCCTTCACGTGCATCGGCGACGACACCACGATCGGCGAAGGAACGCAGCTTCGGGCCGGTGTAAAGATCGGCGACAACGTGCATATCGGGAACGATTGTCTGCTGCATCCGGGTGTGTTTATCGAGGACGGATCCACGCTCGGCAACAATGTCGTCCTGCATGCCGGTGTCGTAATAGGTGCGGACGGGTTTGGGTACGTACGGGACGTTCCCACCACCTCGT
Organism: Acidobacteriota bacterium; assembly: GCA_040006435.1. Taxonomy (GTDB): domain Bacteria; phylum Acidobacteriota; class Blastocatellia; order Pyrinomonadales; family Pyrinomonadaceae; genus OLB17. The sequence continues at coordinate 6,041 of JBDTWZ010000013.1, read as the reverse complement.
CAGCCCAAGCGGCTGCCAATCCTCCTCAGACAGGAGGGGAATATATTAAGTTTCCCCAGATCGGAACGGTCGTAATCGAAGACAATGTCGAGATCGGAGCAAACACGTGCGTCGATCGCGGAGCGTTGGGCGAAACGCGGATCGGCGCCGGAACGAAGATCGACAATCTTGTCCAGGTCGGTCACAACGTGCAGATCGGAAAACGGTGCGTTATCGCCGCACAGACGGGTATTTCCGGCAGCACAGTGATCGAGGATGACTGCGTTATCGGCGGCCAGGTTGGATTCGGCGATCATGCTCGAGTGAAAAGCGGGGCAATCATCGGATCGCAAGCCGGTGTTCTTCCCGGAAAGATCGTGCGTCCCGGTGTTTGGTGGGGCACCCCCGTCCAACCCCTTGCGGAATACAAGAGGCAGAACGCTCACATCAAAGGCCTCGAACGTCTAAAATCAGATGTCCGAGAATTGAAAAGAAAACTTGGTCAAAGTTCTGACGACTAAATAATCTAATCCCATCCCCGCCACAACTGCCATTTCGCATCCCGTAGGTTTAGGTCTATACTCACGCCACATCCCTAGGTAGAAAATGGAAACCGCGCATCCAAAGCGCAACTAAACTCTGCGAATCAAAGCGTTAGAGAAGGAGAATTCTAGATGAAGATAAAGCTATTAGCTTTTTTCGTGATCTGTTTCGCGCTGACCGCATGTCAGGCGCCCGGACCACAGTCAAGTAATTCAGCCGGAGCGAATTCCGCAGCAGCAAACACTGCGAAAACCGACGGAACCAAAACATCCGCTTCAACTGACATGAAGGGTCTCGCGGCTAAGATCGTAAACCAGAGCGTAGCGGTCAAAGAGGGCGAGATCGTCCTCATCAGTGGCTCTGTCCGTGACATGGAACTGCTCGAGAACATCGTCACTGTAGTACAAAAGGCCGGCGGCGAACCGCTCCTGAGTATTAACAGTGAAGCAATGACCGAGCGCTCATACAAGGACGTACCCGAGAAGTTCGATACCCGGGAACCAAAGCTGGGAATGGCCCTGGCGAAGATGGCGAATGTCTCGATCAGCGTCGACGGGAACCAAACCGAATCGCTGCTCGCAGATATTCCGCCCGCGAGACTCGCAGCTCGCGCGAACGCCGGCAGTCCCGTCGCCGTCGAGTTCGTCAAGAACAAAGTCCGTTCGGTGAATGTAGGCAATGATCTCTATCCCACGGAGTGGCGCGCGAAACGATTCGATATGCCGCTTGACAGCTTTGCAAAACTTTTTTGGGATGGCGTGAACATCGATTACACAAGTCTCCAGGCAACGGGCGAGAAAGCGCGGGCCGCGATGACAGGAAAAGAGATCGAGATCACGCACCCGAACGGCACGAGTCTTAAAGCGAACCTAGACAGCAAGCCCGCGTACATTAGCGATGGCATTATCTCCGACGACGACGTTGCGAAGGGTAATATGGACGCCTTCTTGCCGGCCGGTGAGGCGGCGGTCATAACCGCGGTTGGTTCGGGAACCGGAAAATTTGTCATCGAGAAAGATTATTTCCAGGGCAAAGAAATGCATAATGTCGTGCTCAACTTCGAGAACGGGAAACTAACCTCGATGACGGGTGAAGGCGATGGCTTTGCCGCAATGAAGGCGAATTACGACGCATTCGGCGAAGGCAAAGATCTGTTGAGTTATGTCGACATCGGGATCAACCCGAGCTACACCCTCGCGCCGAGCAGCAAGCTCGGAAACTGGGTTTCAGCGGGAATGGTTTCGATCGGTACTGGAAACAACTTGTGGGCCGGCGGGACCAATAATTCTACCGGAGCAGCGGGCGGTCACCTTGCGGGCTGTACGGTCAAGATCGACGGTAAAACGATCGTCGAAAACGGCACTCTCAAGCTGTAGGCGATTTCTTACGGATTGATTTGAACAGCGCGACGAGGCTTCTTTTCAGTCCGTAAGTATTCGACGTAATAGGTATCCCTCGTTCGGACGTCCGGCTCTTCTACAGAATCCGGGCGTTCTGCTTTTTTGTCCGGCAGACGGGTCGCCGGCTCTTCGATTTCATCGATATAGGCGCGCGCCACGCGGCGCTCTTCTCCGTAATTGACATCAACGGCCGGAATGGTGATCGTCGTCGCCGGCTGATCATGTTCACCTGTCTCTGCCACAAGCATTGTGTCGAGACGCGGTTGGTGCACGAGACATTTGATATTCGAAACCGACGATGTCTTCATCACCACTCGTTCACTCTGCGGACAATACTGATCGGCCAGCATCCCCGTTTCGGGATCGACTACAACGGAAACCAAGCCTCTCGGCATCGAGAATGAGGATCCCCCTAATTCGGGCCGCGACTGGATCGAGGCTCGCATAAAATCTACCCACAGCGGCAATGCGATCTCGCCGCCTGTTGCGTGGATGTCCGTATTACTGTCCGCTCCGACCCATACGACTGTAACCAGATTCGGAGTGTAGCCAACGAACCAGCCGTCGGTCGAACTTCCGGTCTTGCCGGCGAACACTACGTTGCGGCCGAGAGCACCGCTGGCCTTCCGCGCGGTTCCGCGCTCAACTGTTGCCTCCAACATATCCGTGATCATGTACGCAGTCTGTTCGCTGATTATGTTGTCGTCCGTTTCCTGTGCCGTATAAAGCGTCTTTTCTTCCCCGGTGACGATCCGATCAATGAAAACCGGGTCGATGCGTCTTCCACCGTTTGCGAACGAAGCGTAAGCTGCGGCGAGCTGTAGCGGCGTTACCTCCATTGTTCCCAATGCCATCGAGGGATAAGGCTTTACGTTCCGAAAACCAAACTCCGCAGCTTTTCTCGCGACATTATGAAGTCCCGCTTCGAATGCAGTTTTCACCGCGACGACGTTTGACGATTTCGCCAACGCGGTCTTAAGGGTGACGCTCTTCATCGCATACGAGCGGCCGTAATTTTCCGGCTTATAGGGTTTTACCCCAGCATAAAGAAATTCGCTGGGCCGATCGTCGAAAACCGTGACGGGCGTGTAACCGCGCTCAAGGGCGGTCGCGTACACGAACGTCTTGAAAGTTGAGCCGGGCTGCCGCATTGCGTCAGTTGCTCTGTTGAACTGCGACTCTTGATAGTCACGACGGCATAGACACCGCCGCGTGAGTGCCAAAAGCCGGACCGAACCCGAGCTTCGACGATCGATGAATAGTAATTGTAGAAGTAAGCGGCAGTGACCCCACCGGCGATGACGAGGAGAGGGCAAGAAACGATTGCGAATCCGAGGATCTTTCGAACGGAGTATGCCGGGCGAACCCTATCGGACTTAGTACTATGGACACGCCTTCCTCGCCCTTTTAGTACCAACGACTCTTCACAAACTAACTCGCCCGCATCTAGCATGTCGCACCCTCCGCTCGTTTTTGCTGTGCTGCCGAGATAGCGTATCTGCAACGGGTGTGCCAACCGCATGATAGAGTCTATTCCGTTCGCGGTCGGTCAGTTTGCCAGAATAAGTAACACATTTGGATCACATTTTTCCTAAGAATGAGGTTGGCTGGTTGTAAGGATTTGATACAGGATTAACGTTCGAGGATTCTCATTATTAGTTCGGCAGCTCGCTTGGATGCTCCGCCGTGGCCCAACTTTTCCGCCGCCGCGCTGAGCCGTTCACGAACTGCCGCGTTCTCGTTCGGCTCGAGCAATCGTGAAAGCTCTTTGGCGAGTATCGTCCCCGTGAATTCATCCTGTATAAACTCGGCGGCCACGCGTTCACCGGCAATAAGATTTATCAGGCCAAAGTGTTCGACCTCGATCAACGGACGGAGCAGCTTGTAGTTTAGCCCGGAGGTTTTGTACACGATCGCCATTGGCGTGCCGATGATCCCGGTTTCAAGTGTTGCGGTTCCGCTCGCTACTGCTGCAACATCCGACGCACCGAGTGCGTTGAAGGTTTCATCCTGAACGGTGATCAAAATCTTGGGGAGCTGCAGTCCACTCGATCGCACACTTTCCAGCACCTCATTAACATCGCTCTGGTTTTTTTCCGATGCTGCCGGGATGACGAATTGCATAGTCGGATCCGATTTCGCCATCTCCGCCGCCGTCTCCAACATGACGGGCAGGATCCGGACGATCTCTTTGTGTCGACTGCCCGGCAACAAAGCAACGATCGGCATTTTCGAAAGTAAACCGTGCAGTTCGCAAAATTCTGCTTTGCCCAGTGTTGCGTGGACCTCGCGGGCAAGCGGACTTCCCACATACTCGACATGGTCGACACCGCGTTGGGCGTACCAGCTTTTCTCGAACGGCAGGATCGAAATGACCAGATCGACGTATTTCCTGATCACCCGAATGCGATACTGCCTCCACGCCCAAAGCTGCGGTGAAATGTAATACACGATCCTGGCGCCGCTCTTGCTGAGCGATTTCGCAAGCTTGAGATTGAAGTCGGGAAAGTCTACGAGTATTACGAGGTCAGTTTTGCGGGTCAACGCGGCGTGCTTCAGCTTCGCGAAGATTCTGAAAAACATTGGTAGGGCTCGGGCGATCTCGGGCAGTCCAACGATCGAAAGATTGTCGGCCATTACGACAGGTTCTACGCCCGCGTCGCGCATCATTTTTCCGGCCGAGCCAAAGAAAGTGAAGTTGACATCAGGAATTTCTTGCAGCGCCTTGACCAGCTTTGCAGCATGAAGATCGCCCGACGCCTCGCCTGCCACGATCATTATGTTAAAAGAATTCTTCGTCACCAATTTTTTTTGCACCGAGCTTGCTTGCGAACGCATTGATCGAATCGCAGTGTAAAACTACAACCCTTTCGGATTTTCACTGCATCAAAGGTGTTGTCTTTCTTGACTCGAACCAGTCTTTCTCCTCGCACTTGCTTGCAGAACGGCTGGTTTATATTTAAAATACCGGTTTTGGCATAGGTTCGGATTTTGCTGATTTTATTGGCCTAAGCCAATTTCTGTTTGATTTCTCGGAGGAGTTTGTGAAGCTTCGCTTAGCATTAATTGTAGTAATTATATCTTTGTTTGCGATCGCCCTGACCGTTTGGGGACAGGTCGATTCTGTTATCGGCCAGTTTACCAATTCTCCTGCAGAATCGTTTGCCGGGAGTATAAGTGGTGACGGCCGGTTTGTCGTGTTCGAATCCAGAGGTAACCTCGCCACCGAGAATCCCCGCAACTCGGACAATAATGTCGAGATCTTTCTTTGGGATTACGCCCAGCGACGCATCTTTCAGATCACGAATACAAAGAGCGTAACGAATAATCATTTCGGACCACCAACTCCGACCAACATCAGGGTCGATATTACCAACAAGCGGCCGATGATAAGCAACGATGGCAAGTGGATAGCTTTTGCGTCCAATGCTTACTCGGCAGTTGCTTGCGGCTCAAACTCAACTGACCCGGGCAACTTCGATGGAAACGCGTGCACGTCGCCTGTGCCATCTCCGACTCCGGTTCCAACGCCGACAGTCACGCCGACGCCGGTGCCGACTCCAACGCCATCGCCGACCGCGACACCAAATGATAACCCGCTTATAACAGATGCGAACATCGAGATCTGGCTTTATCGGATTCCAGACTACGCGCCTGCGGATTTGAGATCGGGAGAAGAACTGCCCGTGACGAACCTCGCCGGAGGAGCATTCACGAGGGTGACCGATACTCCAGCGAGCAGGCCGCCGCTCGCCGCAACTTCGACGACGTCAGCTTTCGTGGCAGACGACAACCACGACGTAAGCATAAGCGACCTCGGTGAAGCCATCTCGTTTACTTCGACACGAGATCTGATCCCGGGTGCCAATTCGTTTCCGACCAGTGATAACGACGAGATCTTTGTGTTCCGACGGGCGGTTGCCGATGGAATTGAAGGAGGCGGCAGCGGAGCGATAAGTCAGGTAACATTGACTCCCCGCGGACCGATAAATAGCCCGATCTATAATAAGAATTCAACTATCTCCGGCGACGGCACTCGTATCGTCTTTGCCAGTACGGGTGACGATCCGGTTCCCGCGACACAGCCCGTTCCGGCTCCTTCGCCTATTCCTGTGCCGA
>JBDTWZ010000012.1:0-30027 GCA_040006435.1 Acidobacteriota bacterium | reverse complement strand
TATGCAATTCTCGATGAGAAAGGGCTGGTTCATCCCTTCCCGCGCGACCTATCTGTCCGAGATGAAAGATTTCTGGAGAACGATGTTCCGGTTTCCGATATTGGAGGAAAAACAGGTTTCGACGCTATCCCGATAGGAGCTGTCCTGCTGACGGAATACGCGGAAAAAGGTGAATGGAATCCTCAGCAGCTGACCATAGGGCAGGGAATAATGGAGATAATTCCTCATACGATTCCGAGGAATTTTAATACGGAGTTTTCATTAAAAGTGTTGAACACAGCGGTAAGTGATGCAATAATACTAAAAAGCCCCCGTGGAGACGCAGGGGAGCTTGCAATCAAACTTTTGTCTTTTTTTTGACAATTTTATTAACTTGGCTTAAATTACCTAACCCCGATACGGTTAGCTATCTTTTTTGGAGGAGAAAATGAATAACTCGCAACATCCCATTGCACGTAAGACCGGACTCGTCGTCCAGGAGGTTCCGGACGAAGTCCTGGTTTACGATCTTGAAAGTAACAAAGCCCATTGTCTGAATCAATCGGCGGCGATGATTTGGAAATCCTGTGATGGCAACAATTCCGTGTCGGAAATCGCGAAACTCGTCGAAAACCAGGCCGGCGGCAAAGTCACCGAAGATTTTGTCTGGCTTGCGATCGACCAGCTGAGCGAGAACAATCTGCTTGAGAAGCAGATGCCGTCGACTTTCGAAGGCACGTCGCGTCGGGAAGTGATCAAGAAGATCGGACTCGCATCGATGGTGGCGATACCTGTGATTGCATCGCTGGTCGCTCCTCAGAGTGCGTTGGCAGCTGTGTCATGCGCGTGCAACAACCCGCCGAACTGCGGCAACGCGCCGAATGCCGGTTGCCCGAATACGACGAATTGCAACGTCGCAGGTCTGTGCGCTCCGTAAATCGGAACATCAAATGTAAGATAAAAGGCAGCAGAGTAATATCTCTGTTGCCTTTTTGCGCATGACCCACACCCAGCAGCTCACGGATGAGTATCGTTTCTACCTGTTGCGAAAACGCTATGCGGAGGAGCTAATCATTAGTGCGTTTCGCGGGCTTCGGCGAAATGGAATAGAGCCGATCTTGATCAAGGGATGGGCGGCGGCACGGAATTATCCCGAATCGGTACCTCGGTTCTTTGGCGACATCGACCTTGCCGTCTTATCTTCTGACTACGAAAGAGCCGGAAAATTGATCGAGGGTGAAAATCTCGGTGGCATAGATTTGCATCGGGAATTGCGCCACTTGGACACGGTCGACTGGCCACGGCTAATGTCGAACTCTGAGATTGTCGATCTCGACGGCGAGAGCATCCGCGTTCTATGTGCCGAAGATCATTTTCGCGTCCTTTGTGTCCATTGGCTCACCAACGGAGGCGAAAACCGCGAGCGACTGTGGGACATCGTCTATGCGGTGCGTAATCGGCCAGCCGAATTTGATTGGTCCAAGTGCCTCGACGTTGTCAGTCCGACAAGGCGCCGGTGGGTCATTGCAACTGTCGGCATCGCGCACAAATATCTGGATCTCGAACTCGATGGACTCCCTTTCGCCGATGAGGCCAAAATACTGCCGACGTGGCTGACTCGTTGCGTTGAAAGAGAGTGGGCGCGAAATCATGAAATTCGCGGCCTTGAAACGCAGCTCAAAAACCCGCGCAGCCTGTTTCAGCAGATCCTCAAGCGGATCCCCCCGAATCCGATCCACGCGACCATTGACTGCGAGGGTGAGTTTAGTAATGGACCCCGTATCGGATATCAGTTCCGAAACATGCTAAAAAGGCTGTTGCCGTCCGTGCGACGTGTGGCATCGGCAATCCTGCAAAGGTAATATGAGGGCTAAGCGTGACTACACCAATATTTTATCGATCGAAGCTGCCGTCGGGGGTGGCAGTCTCGCCCTGATGACCGAAGGACGCGCAACCCTCGTCAAGCAAGAGGGAAACCTAGCTTCACGGGCAGAAAAGATAATTTTGGTTATAGAAGCGGTTTTGGACGAAGCAGGCCTCAGCTTGGCGGATCTGGATATGATCGCTGTTTCGACGGGTCCAGGCAGCTATTCGGGTATCCGAATCGGTATGGCGACAGCGCTTGGCCTTGGAAATGCCCTCAAGATACCTTGTGTCGGAGTGTCGGTGCTCGCGGCCATGGCGCATGTGGCCGGATCTCACGAGCCACTTATCGCTGCGATACCGGTTGGCAAGAACGATGTCGCGTTTCAACCCTTTGAATCCACGCGGGATGGAATCCAAAAAAGCTCTAAGAACTGTCAGCTTGTGTCGGTCGCGACGTTCGTCGAAAACCTTAAAAACTTTCCTGGATTTACTGTATTTGCTCAAACTGATCTTCTTAGAAGTATCGTCCAGCCTGTGCCCAAAACTAGGCCGTGGATAGACGCGGGAACCGGACTCGCCGAGTTCGTGGGAAGCTTTGCGTCATTACAGCAAGATCTCGGTAGCTTGGCACGACCAATCTATCTTCGAAATGGTGACCTCCCTGTACGCCCAAACTCTTATTAGGTGAAAAGTTTTACCATCACCAAAACTGAGCTTAGCGACGTCCCCGAGCTGAAAAGGATCGAGATCGAGTGTGGGCTTAGCCCGTGGTCGATCGACGCGTATGAGTCGGAGTTGGAACGGCAGGATTCCCTAATACTTAAGGCACAACGAATGGACGGCAGTGTTATTGGATTCATACTGGGACGCGTCCCGTTCGATGGGGGCGACGCCGAGATCTACAACCTCGGTGTCGCAACAACGCTGCGCCGAGAAGGCATAGGGTCAATGCTCCTCAAACAATTCCGCAATATTTGCGTTGAACGAAGGGTTGCCGACATCTGGCTCGAGGTTCGTGACTCCAACGTGTCAGCCATCAGTTTTTATCGATCGCACGGGTTCTCTAAGAAAGGAACCCGCTCAAATTTTTACTCAAATCCCACCGAAAATGCCGTGCTTATGCTAATGTCGGTCGTTTAGATCCAGTCGCCAAAATTCTGGAGGTGCTTGAAAGTAGAGCGAAGTTGGTTTAACATCGTCCTTGAACCCAATTAGTCCCTTCCCACGCCCGGACTAGGTTCGAGAAAATTGAAAAGTGAGGAACAACACGCTATGGACATGTCCACCCCTGATGTTGTGAGGGACGAACTGATAAAGAGTAATTCAGCCTTCCGCGATCTCGTCCACCAACATCAAAGTTATGAAAATCGGTTGAGCGAATTGGCCCACCTTACCTTTCCCAGCGACGACGAGCAGGTCGAAGAAAGCACCCTTAAGAAAAAGAAATTACAGATCAAAGACGAGATCTATGCGATGATGCATGACTACTCGGTCTCACATTAATTTTTGAAGTTCAGCTCTTTTTGAGGCGGTGCTAAAGCGCCGCCTTTTTATTCTGCAGTGCATTTCCTACTGCGAAAATAGGAGATCCCGCGCGGGCCCGCAACGGCGAATCCCTGACCGTCCGTCGCAGCCGCCAAGCGGAGTGTGACGTTATCGCCCATTTCAATTCGATTAGACACTTTTCCGTTTTTAACATCGAGCACATATACACTGCCCGTACCGACAATTGAAATGACAGCGCTGTCGCCTAACAGGAGAGGGCCATCATTCACACGACCCGAGAGGCGGCGTTTCCACTTTACGCTTCCGCTGCGGGAAAGTTTGTACACAAAGTTATCGTAAGACGCGGCCAAGTATTCCGAGCCTTGCAGCGATGCCGAAGAAATTTGTGCGCCGTTTCTAAACCTCCACAACCGATGTCCATCTGAGGAGACCGCGATCAAATTCCCGCGCTCGTCACCGACAACAAGTCGGCCATTCAAATCTAGGAGAATAGCCGTCGGTAGATATAAAGACTTCCAGTCAAGGTGAACTCTCCCTTCGCTGCCTGAGACATTGAGGACTTCATTCTTGTTCGTCGCAACTTCAAGTCCACTCTCCTGAAAAAATGGCGCGGCAGTCACACGCGATTTAAGGTCGGTCGTCCAAACCAGCGTCCCGCCCGCCTGCGTCAACGCGGAGACGGAACCACCCGAGCCCACGGCGATAACATTTCCGATGTTTGAACCAATCCAGACAAACGGTGAGGAGGGTATTTCGACGCTCCAATCTGTGACTCCGGTTTCTCGACTTATAGCCCGAAGGGTTGCCCTAACCGCTGGGTTCGAAGGGTCCGGCTGTGAGTTCGTGACAATAAAAATCGAGTCGCCTAAAACTAACAGGTTCGAGACGACCTCACCTCCGAGCTCACTCGACCAGGCCTTGCTGCCAGCTTCGAGATCGACCCCGTGCAGGCTGTTTTCATCATCCAGAAAAAATACGGTCGACGCGTCAGCTGCTATGCCAACATTTAGATTTGGATTTACTTCATACTCCCAGCATTTGGCAAAAATAGTGGGTCCAGCGGAAACCGGTTTTGAGGAGCCGGCGGCGACCGATGTCAATATCAGAAGGGAAAACAGTGCAGTGGAAAAGGTTCGCATCGCCAATGGTTTTGAATTCTTACGAGCGAATAGCTGAGACATCTTTTGGGACGGACGCGAGGCCAGTGAGAGCGAAGAAAGATTCTAGCACAAGCAACTTGACCGCTAAGGATTGATGAATGTAATATCCGGAAACGTTGCTACAAACTATCTCAAAAGGAGACTCCTACTATGTCGTTCAATAAAATAATTATTGTTGGAAACCTCGGTAAAGATCCTGAACTTCGTTACACGCCGCAGGGAATTGCCGTGTGCAATTTCTCTCTCGCGACCAACGAAAAGAAGCGTGATAAGTCTGGTGAGCTGCAGGATGTGACAACCTGGTTCCGCGTCACTTTGTGGCGCAACCAGGCGGAAAACGCGGCCAAGTATCTTACGAAGGGAAGTCCGGTTTATGTCGAAGGCCGCCTCGGGGTTGAAGAATGGACCGATCGCGATGGTAACAATCGCCATACACTTGAAGTGCAGGGCACGGAAATGCACTTTATTAGCTCAGGCGCTCGCGGTGGCGGCAGCGAGGAATACTCGGGCGACTCATCATCAGCACCCGCCGAGTTCGCAGGCCCGGCGGACCGGTCGTCCGGCGCGGCTACGGCGCCTGCTCCTGCTCCTGCTCCGAGCGGGGACGACGACATTCCTTTCTAGCCATTTCACGAGTTTTTTTGCACCGGGGCGCTCGGAGGATATCTTCAGCTGCCCCGGTTTTGCTTTTAGAGTGACGAGCCCATATTGCGGAACTTTTCATATCGAGATTTAACAATCTCCGCGGGATCTAATTTGATCATCTCTTTCAGGTTCTTCTTGATCGAAGCCTTCAACCGCCCGGCGATCAATGAGAATGCACTCTTCCGTTTCGGGTCGCTATTGTCGTCGTTGTCGACCTCCCATGCAGAGCCCTCTGGAATAATCTCGTCGATCACACCAAACTCCATCAAATCAGACGCTGTAAGACGTAACGCCGCGGCGGCGAGGTCCGCCTTCCCCGAATCTTTCCATAAGATCGCAGCACAGCCTTCCGGAGAGATGACAGAATAAACGGAATTCTCCATCATCAATACGCGGTCACCAATGCCAATCGCGAGAGCGCCTCCTGAACCACCTTCGCCAAGCACAACCACGATGATCGGCACCTTCAGGCCTGCCATTTCGCGGAGGTTAAAGGCGATGGCTTCGGCCTGGCCACGCTCCTCGGCATCGATGCCCGGATAAGCCCCAGGAGTGTCGATGAAGGATATTATCGGCCGCCCGAATTTTTCCGCGAGCCTCATTAGACGGAGAGCTTTTCTATATCCTTCAGGCTTGGGCATCCCAAAATTTCGATAGCGCCGTTGGTTAGTATCGCGTCCCTTCTGCTGCCCAACTACGAGGACCTCAATGTCATCCACTTTAGCGAATCCAGCCACGAGAGCCGGATCATCGGCGTAGCGCCGGTCACCATGGAGCTCGACAAAGTCCTCGAAAATTTCTGTAAACAGATCCGTAGAGTATGGACGATCTGGATGCCGGGCAGTTTGAACGCGTTCAATCGCGGTCTTGTCGCTGTCTTTTGCCATAAGTGCTGCACTCATAATATCCAATTAACCTCACAGCCGCGATTTCGTAATTGGGTTTCCAAATGGCTCGACCCCTGGACTCGAATCGGTTGTGAGTGAAGCTTGATCTTCAAGTCGTTTACGGGGAGGTCGAGGTAAACTTCGCATTTGCCGGCCGCTCCATTCAATATCGAAAGAAGATCGTACAGATATTCGTCGTTGACTAATTTCGCCGGAAGCGTTATGTCGACCGATTTCGCGTTTCCGGGCAGGGCCTCTTTAAGCGATCGAGCTTCATTAAGGATGATCGTGATATCCATCCCCTCCGCTGACTCAACCCGCCCCTCAACAATAAGGAGTTCGTCATTCTTCAGCAGTTGCGAAAACTTTCCGAATGCCTCGGACCAGGCGAGACATTTAACGCCACCAGATTCGTCTTCGAATCGAAACATACAAAAACGGTTTCCCTTTTTGCTCTGACGGACCTGGAAACCCGATACGATGCCTGCCAGCACGATGGTATCACCCGCGCGCAACTCGCCATGATCAGCGATGTTCCTAATACGTAATCCGTTGACTATATCCTTGTAATGATCGAGCGGATGGACCGACAAATAGAATCCGACTGCGGCTTTCTCTTGCGTCGAGATTTCTGTCTGAGACCACGGCCGAACGTCGGGCAGTGACTGCTCAAAAACGTCTGTGGCGCTGTCACTACCAAAAAGCGCGTTTTGCCCACGGTCCCGATCACTCCAGGCTTTCTGACTGACAGAAAGGGCAAGGTCGATCCCTGCAAACAGATTTGCACGCCATTGGCCGATCGACATTTCTTCGGGGATGAGTGAATCGAACGCTCCCGACGTGATCAAGCTTTCAAGGCCCCGCCGGCCGATCGCGCCCTGATCGATCCTCGACACAAAATCGAAAAGGGAAGTAAATCTAACCTTTTTTCTGGCCTCGCCGATCGCTTTAACCGTCGCCGAGCCGATCCCCTTAATGGCACTCAGTCCGAACCGCACCGCTTCGTCAGACGGGGTAAACCCCTCGTCACTTTCATTCACGTCGGGTGGCAGCAGGCGGAGGCTCATCGATCTGAGCTCGGTAGAATACTTATAAACTTTCGCGCTGTCGTCCGCTTCATGAGAGAGTACAGCGGCGTAAAAATATGCCGGATAGTGAGCCTTCAAGTAAGCGGTCTGAAACGCAAGATATGCATACGCGATCGAGTGGCTGCGGTTAAACCCGTAATCCGCAAACTGGGCCATCAGCTTGAAGATCGATTCGGCCTTATCTTTCGCGATCTTGTTTGCGACCGCCCCGGAAATAAACTTCTCTTCATGGACCGCCATCTCCTCGCGCTTCTTCTTGCCCATCGCCCGACGCATCATGTCGGCCTCGCCAAGGCTGTAGCCCGCAAGTTTTTGTGCAAGCTGCATGATCTGTTCCTGGTAGACGAGAACGCCGTATGTGTTGGCAAGAATCTCCTTCATTTCAGGGATCAGATAGCGGACCTGCTTTTCCCCGCGATGACGGGCGATATAATCGTCGATCATGCCGCCGTCGATCGGGCCCGGACGATAAAGTGCGTTTAAGGCTGAAAGATCTTCGAGTTCTTTTGGTTTCAGACGCCGGCAGATCTCCTGCATACCGCCGGATTCAAATTGGAACACAGCGTCCGTCCGACCATCACCGAACAATTGCATTGTCTTTTCGTCGCTGAGTGAGATCCTGCTCCAATCGATCTGTATCCCGGTGCGCTCCCTGAGTGACACAAGACAATCGTTGATAACGGTGAGGGTAGTGAGCGCGAGGAAATCCATCTTCAACATTCCGACCTTTTCAAGATCGTTCATTGAATACTGGCTCGTTAGTTCATCTTTCGCCGACACTGCTACGGGAACGATCTCGTGCAAAGGCTTCGGTGAGATCACCACGCCTGCGGCATGGACGGAAGAATGCCGCGCACAGCCTTCTAATTTTAATGCGAGATCTACAAGGTCTTTGATTTTCGGATCGGAAGCTATCGACGCCTTCAATTCGGGGACCATTTCTATCGCCTGCGAGATGCTGACGTTTCGGCCGCGGATCGGTGGGGGAATGAGCTTAGCTATTTTTTCGACATCGCCGTACGGCACGTTGAGGGCTCGACCGACGTCTTTTATCGCCGCTCTGGACGCCATCGTACCGAACGTGATTATTTGGCAAACAGATTCTCGCCCGTAGACTTTCGTCACGTGATTGATCACATCGCCGCGCCCCCGGATACAAAAGTCGATGTCGATGTCAGGCATCGATATTCGCTCGGGGTTTAGAAATCGTTCGAAAAGGAGATCGTATTGAAGCGGATCAATATCCGTAATACCGAGACAATACGCGACGAGCGATCCGGCCGCCGATCCGCGGCCCGGCCCGACGGGAATGTCGTTCTCTTTTGCGTACTTGATGAAGTCCCAGGTGATTAGAAAATAATCCTGGAAGCCCATCTTGCGGATCACGGCGAACTCGCGGGTAATACGAGCCGAGTAGTCTTCCAGCGGATACTTCAATTTCCCTACTTCCTGCATCGGTAGCCAGACCTTTTCTTTCCGTTCTTCGAAGCCGACGGCCACGACCGACTCAAAGTACTCGTCGCGCGACAGGAACACGTCCTCTGGAATCGGGTACACCGGAAGCGTAAAATCGTCACCATCTGCCGAGAGCTCAAACTGGCATTGTTCAGCGATGGCGAGAGTATTGGTCAACGCTTGCGGAAGTTCACTCCCAAAAATCTCCCACATCTCGCTGGCCGATCGAAGATAGTAATTCGAACTGGGAAGTGTATAGCGTTCATCGTTGAGAGTACGGCCGTCGCCGATACAGAGAAGGACCTCATGAGCGCGGGCATCATTTTTGTTCAGATAATGCGCGTCGTTTGCCGCAACTAGTGGAATTTGATTCTTGCCTGCAAGGTCGACCAAACCGCCTACGAGAGAACGGCCCTCGTCGGTCCCGTTGTCGGCGATCTCGACATAAAAGTCGTTTCCAAAGATAGATTTGTACTGATCGGCCGCCTCCTGAGCCCTCACCGGATCTCCTTGGCGCAGGAAATGCGCGAGCGCCCCGTTCGCTCCGCCCGAAAGCGCCACGAGGCCGCTGCTGTGTTCAGAGAGGATCTCGTTATCGATACGCGGTTTGTGGTGAAGTCCTTCGGTAAACGCCTTGGAAGATAGATAGACAAGGTTCTGATAACCCTTGAGGTCCTTCGCCAGCAAGACCAAATTATAGTACGGCCGCTCACCCGCACGGACAGCCGAATCACGATCGAAACGGCTGCCGGAAGTGACAAAAGCTTCATATCCGATGATCGGCCGAACCTTCGCCTCCTTCATTGTTTTATAGAAGGAAACCGCACCGTACATGTTCCCGTAATCGGTCAAAGCGCACGCCTGCATGCCAAGTTCAGTTAGACGCGCGGCGAGAGGCTTCAATTTGATTGTGCTTTGTAAAAGACTATAATCTGAGTGCAGATGAAGGTGGACGAAATCTCTCGATTTGAAGTTTAGTGGATCCATTTCTCGCTCGGCTATGAAGAAAGTCTATCTCGAAACCTTCGGCTGTCAAATGAATGTGTCCGATTCGGAAAGAGTCGCAACATCACTCGTAGCGTCAGGATTTGAGATCACATCAGACGAGAATTTCGCGGACGTCATCCTCATAAATACTTGTTCGGTCCGGGAGAAGGCAGAGCAAAAACTCTACAGCAGGATCGGTCGGGTGCGCAATTCGCGAAACGAAATGCCCGTCGTTGGAGTCATGGGATGCGTCGCCCAGCTCGAAGGCGAAACTTTATTCAATAAGATAGAAGGACTAGATTTTGTGATCGGGACGAGAGCCGTCGGCCGCGTGGCGGACGCGATCGCAAAGGTGTTGGACGGAACCGATCAGGTCGCGGATCTCGGTGAACGTGAACTTGACTACAACTGGTCGGTATCAGATGGACAACGACACTCTCCGTATGTCGCATTCGTGCCGATCATCGAAGGATGTAATAAATTTTGCACGTATTGCATTGTCCCGTTCTCTCGCGGCCGCGAAGTGAGCCTTGCCGCTTCGGAGATCATTCGGAATGTTCTCGAACTTCGTAGGCAGGGCGTGAGAGAGATCCATTTGATCGGGCAAAACGTAAATAGCTATCGTCCGACAAGCGATTCGGGACTGGAAACGTTTCATGGTGCCACACCTTTCTCACGTTTGCTGCGGGCGGTTGCCGCGACCGGAATCGAGCGTATAAAGTTCAATACGTCCTTTCCGCGTGATTTTCATCCGGACATCATCGATGCGATAAATGAGAACGAGAACTTGTGCAACTGGGTGCACCTGCCCGTGCAATCGGGAAGCGACCGTGTATTGAAGCGAATGAAGCGCGGGCATACGATCGACAGCTATTTCAGAAAGATCGACAAATTGAGAGATTCCGCAAGAGACGTCGCACTGACAACTGATATTATCGTCGGATTTCCTGGCGAGACCGAAGACGATTTCGAGAGAACGAAGAGAGCCGTCGAGTACTGCGGCTTTGACTCCGCTTATATTTTTAAATATTCGCCAAGGCCGGGCACCCCGGCGTTCGATATGGTCGACGACGTAACGCCCGGGGAGAAGAAGCTCCGATTCATGGAGCTCGAGAACGTTCAGAAAGCCAGTCAGAACGTGCGGCTTCAGCGTTATCTTGGCAAGACGATCCAGGTGCTCGCGGAGAGAGTATCCAGTCGAAGCTCGGACGATATAACCGGGCATTCAACGTGTCACAAGCTTGTCAATTTTCAAGGGTCCGGAGATTTAATCGGGAACCTTGTTGATGTTAGAATTCGGGAAATAAAGGCGAACTCATTGTTCGGCGAAGTGTGTTAAGAACGTGAGCGAGGACAACAATCTGATCGAAGTAAAAATCGGGGCTCTGATTATGGACCCCAACACGAACACACCGATCGTGGTGCTGAAGGGTGTTGAATCTGAAACCGTTCTTCCGATCTGGGTCGGTGCCTTCGAAGCAAACGCAATAGCTCTTGAGATCGAGAAGATAGTGCCGCAGCGGCCCATGACACACGACCTGCTGCGTAACGTCATTATCGAATGCGGGCTTATCGCATCCCGTGTTATAGTGACTGATCTGCAGGAGAACACCTTCTACGCGGTAGTCGAACTAAGGGATAACGAGGGTGAGATCGTTTCAATGGATGCTCGTCCCTCTGACGCGATCGCTCTCGCACTGCGGCTCGATTGTCCGATATTTGTTAAGCAATCTGTGATAGACATTTCGGCCTCTTCCAACCCGCTTGATGCGGAGCCCGAAACTGGTGATCCTGCGTCCGGTGCTGAAGAGTGGCCGGATTTGATCGGCTAGGTTTTCTCAATGTATAGTGGCACACCCTGGCCACGATACATCTCGCACAAAATGATAATCGTAATCGCGAACCAGAAAGGCGGTGTGGGCAAGACTACGACGGCGATCAATCTCGCGGCCGCCCTCGCAAGCCCGCGAAGAAAAGTGCTGCTCATCGATCTCGATCCTCAAAGCAACAGCTCTTTGTCCTTCATCGATCCCGCACGCGTCAATGGCGGAGCGTACGAACTTTTTACCGAGCCCGACCGGCCGCTCGAAGAACTTGTTTACGAGACCAACACCGAGGGCCTCTCGATAATTCCGTCTCGCATCAGTCTCGCAAAACTTGAAGCTAAACTGATCGGTGACTTTGACGCTGCGTTCAAGCTTCGTGACCGGCTAGAGAAGTTGAAAGGGAAGTTCGACATGATCGTCGTGGACACGCCACCGACGCTCGGCATTCTGACGGTCAACGGCATGGTCGCCGCCCAGCACATCATCATTCCGATCCAGTCTTCCTATTTTGCATTGGAGGGAACTGACGACCTGCTGGAAACGATCGAGAAGATCAAGTCTCGGCCCAATCCGGATCTGAATCTGCTCGGCGTCGTTGTCACCCTGTTCGATCGACGAACGACGATATCTAAAGATGTCGAAGCTCACATTCGGAGCGTCTTTGGCCGGAAAGCCTTCAAGACCGTGATTTCCCGAAGCGTTAGGCTTGAAGAGGCACCTGCTCACAAAAAACCGATTTTCGATTACGCCCCGCGCTCGTCAGGCGCGGCTGAATACGAGAGCCTTTCAAAGGAGGTGCTTAAACGTGTCTAAAGCCGGATTACCGATCGGGGTCAAAATGCGCCACGACTCGCATTACGTTGAACAAATAGCCGCAAAATCGCGGTCAGTCGGTCGAACCATCCCGATAACGTCTATATTCCCAAACCCGGCGCAACCGCGCACCGAGTTTGGTGACCTGACCGAGTTGACGGATTCGATCAAAGAGAAAGGCGTGTTAGAGCCGTTACTCGTCAGACCGACCGACGAGGGCAAGTTCATGATCATCGCGGGCGAGCGCCGTTGGCGTGCCTCGCAGTTGGCTGGTCTCGATGAAGTTCCATGTATCGAGATGGATGTCGACGATAAGACTCTGGCAGAGATCGCATTGATCGAGAACCTTCAGCGGAAGGATTTGACCGTTTGGGAAGAAGCTGACGGACTCGCGGCGCTTAAAGAGAAATTTGGATACACGCAGGACGACATAGCCCAAAAGATCAGCAAGGGTCGAACGACAGTGACCGAGCTTTTGACGATTGCCGGCCTCCCGGCTGAAATTCGGGACCGCTGCAAGTCCGGGAATATCAATGCAAAAGCGATGCTGCTGGAAGTTGCGAGACAGTTCGACGAAGCCGCGATGTTTGATTTCCTTGAACGCCTCGCCGGAGGAAAGCGCGAAAAGAAGCCTGCTGGGACTATTAAATCCGTGAAGAAAGAACCGTCCGACTCGCAGCCCAGCGTCAACGGAACAAGTTTCCATTACGCTCCCGCGGGGAAAGGCTTCGCTATTGAGGTCAGATTCGACAATTCGGCAGATCGTAACAAGCGATCGGTTCTTCAAGCGCTTAAACAGGCATTTGAAGAAGTAAAGAACGACGCGGTGGACATCTAACCCCGCTTTCTTACATAATCCCTATTATCGGACGCAGCTCATATGCGGTAAGAAGGCTGTGTGGCCTATTCCCTAGCCCTTGCCAACTCTCGAACCCTCACTCTGCGGTTTGCTTTGACACTTCACTAGTAAGAAGCTAAAATTACCGTTTTGTTAACTACACCGACAGCAAACTGATAGACACTCATAAGGAGTTAGACAAAGCATTGAGTAACGGAAATTTCCTATTCACGTCCGAATCGGTCACCGAAGGCCACCCGGACAAAATCGCCGATAATATTTCGGACGCGATCCTGGATGCGATCCTGACACAAGATCCGACTGCTCGCGTGGCGTGCGAAACCCTCGTGACAACCGGCTTGGCTGTTGTCGCTGGCGAGATCACCACGACCGCTACGGTCAACTACAAGCAGATCATTCGGGACACGATCAATGAGATCGGCTATAGCGACGCTTCGTTTGGTTACGACTCCAACACCTGTAGTGTGATCGACGCCATCGGAACTCAGTCACCCGATATTGCACAGGGCGTAGACACGGGTGGTGCCGGAGACCAGGGCCTTATGTTCGGGTTTGCTTGTAATGAGACTCCTGAGCTTATGCCAATGCCGATCCAGCTCGCGCACAATCTAACAAGAAAGCTTTCCGAGGTTCGCCGGGACGGTACAATTCCCTACCTGCGGCCGGATGGAAAATCGCAAGTCTCAGTCGAGTATCGCGATGGGCGTCCATTTCGTGTCGAGGCCGTTGTTGTCTCTACACAGACGGCTGAGGTAGATATCGAGACGATCCGCAAAGACGTGATGGAGCACGTTATTAAAGCGACGATTCCGAGCGACCTCCTCGACGAAAATACGAAGTATCACATTAACCCGACCGGGCGTTTCGTCGTCGGCGGTCCGATGGGAGACGCCGGCGTCACTGGCCGTAAGATCATCGTGGACACTTATGGCGGATATGCACCTCACGGCGGCGGGGCGTTTTCGGGCAAGGATCCAACTAAGGTTGATCGCTCGGCAGCGTATATGGCGCGTTACATCGCAAAGAATATAGTCGCAGCCGGCTTGGCTGAGAAATGTACGGTGCAGCTCGCGTACGCAATAGGTGTCGCTGACCCTGTATCCGTTTCGATTGACACTCACGGCACGGGAAAAGTCGATGAAATAAAACTTTCAGACGCTGTCCGCAAGCATTTCGCCTTGACCCCAAAAGGCATTATCGAAATGCTCGACCTGCGTCGTCCGATTTTCAAGCAGACAGCTAGGTTCGGTCACTTTGGCCGAACGAATGACGAATTCACCTGGGAAAAAACCGACCGAGCCGACGCCCTGCTTAACGCTCTGAGTAATGGGGCCGCGGGATAAGAATTATTTTCCGAGTTATGAGGAAAATTGTGTAGTTCAAGGGACAGGCGGCAGCCTGTCCAACTTTTTAATAATATGGCAACAGAACAACCTTCAATTCAATACGACATAAAGGATATCAATCTTGCTCCCCTAGGAAAGCAGCGCATCGAATGGGCTGACCGTGAGATGCCCGTTCTGCGTTTGATTCGCGAGCGGTTTGAGACCGAAAAGCCCTTGACGGGCGTTAAGCTCGTCGCGTGTGCGCACATTACGACCGAAACCGCCAATCTCGCCCGTACGCTGCAAGCTGGCGGAGCCGAAGCGCTTTTAATTGCTTCGAATCCTCTTTCTACCCAGGATGATGTTGCCGCTTCGCTTGTCGCCGACTGGGGCATTCCGGTGATGGCGATCAAAGGCGAATCGATCGAGACCTATATCAGTCACGTGCGGGCCGCGCTCGACACTAATCCTAATTTGATCATTGACGACGGCTCGGATGTTATCGCGACGATGCTGAAGGAAAAGAAGGATCTGACGAAGAACCTGATCGGTTCTACGGAAGAGACAACGACGGGTATCGTGCGCCTTAAGGCGATGCAGAAGGCCGGCGTCCTCAACTTCCCTTCCATCGCGGTCAATGATGCACAGACTAAGCATTTCTTCGACAACCGCTACGGAACCGGGCAGTCCACACTCGACGGCATAATCCGGGCAACGAACATTCTTCTCGCCGGAAAGGCGTTAGTTGTTGTCGGTTACGGCTGGTGTGGAAAGGGTGTCGCGATGCGGGCGAGGGGCATGGGAGCGAACGTAATTGTTACCGAAATCGATCCGATCAAAGCGATCGAAGCTGTTATGGACGGCTTTCGCGTGCTGCCGATGAAAGAAGCGTGCAAGATTGGTGATTTCTTCGTCACGGTCACCGGTAACCGGCACGTCATCGATAAGGAACACTTCGAAACGATGAAGAACGGTGCGATCGTATGCAATAGCGGACACTTCGACCTCGAACTGAATCTTGAGGCTTTGCGTGAGATGTCACAGCCGGCGGTAAAGCGTCGACCGTTTGTCGAGGAATACCGCAGCAAGGATGACAAGAAGAGCGTTATCGTACTCGGTGAAGGGCGATTGATCAACCTCGCCGCCGCCGAAGGACATCCGGCCTCGGTAATGGACATGTCTTTCGCAAACCAGGCTCTCTCGGCTGAGTATTTGGTTAAGAATAAGGGATCGCTCGGACATGGTGTTCACGTTCTTCCTTCGGAAGTGGATCAGGAAATCGCCAGTCTCAAACTGCGGGCGATGGGTATTTCAATCGATGAACTGACACCGGAAATGCTCGAGTATATGTCGAGCTGGGAGTCGGGCACGTAATAGACCTCTGATTTTTAGAGAAAACATTCGCTCCGGAGATCGTCACGATTTGCGGAGCTTTTCTTGCCCGCACGCGAGGAGATCGAGCGAGAATTGCATTAAAACGATCCAAGAGTCGTGGCATCTAATTTGCACGTCATACAGGCAGAAATAAGTGCAGTAAAATCTTGTTCTTGGAGGGTGGAAACAAATGGCAGACGAGGATGGAGGCGGAGCCGGCAATTTTGTCTGGGCGATCGCACTCATAATCATTGTTGCGATCATCGCGGCGGTTGTACTTTCAGGTGGATTCTTAACGAGCGGCGACAAGAATATTGACGTCGAAATAAAGGCCCCGACGAGGTAGATCAAAACTTCTACGTCATACTTAAAAGCGCCGACTCCTGAAGGAACCGGCGCTTTTTTTCCCCTGCGGTCGCCCAACTTTCGTCAGAACTTATCTTCCAACCCCGTACCGCCGGACAACAATCTTTCCACGGTCTCGGTGAACCGGTCAAGATCGATAGATTTTACGAGAAACTCATCGGCGCCCGCCGCAAGTACGTAGTCACGGTCCTTTACCTGCACACCCATCGCCGAGAAAAACATAATTGGCGTTCTCACGCCCCGTTCACGAAGCCGCCGGCATAACTCGACGCCGTCCATCCCGGGCAGCCAAATATCAAGAATGTACAGATCGAATTCAGTCTTCCCGTTTAAGGCGAGGGCCTCGGCCGCGGTTTCGACGGCGGTGATCTCATAATTTTTATTTGCTTGTCCCAGGAGCGTCGCGATCATCTCGCGAGAGTCGCGATTATCTTCAACGCAAAGAATTCTGGCTTTTGCTCCGGTCATAATAATAGTGAACGGTGAAAACTAAGTCGCTCCTATTAATTCTAGTCTCTCAGCTGAGACTTTGTCTTCCTAAATTAAGTTCTAACCCTGGAAAGTAAATAGATTCCAAGCATCGAGAACAGAATTAGCGGCCCCCAAACCGCGAACGAGGAGGGCAAACTTCCGCTGAGACCAAACTGTATGAACGTGCTCGTGAGCCCCATGAACAGTAGCCAGAGTCCGATTGCGTAACCGACGGTGACCACCTTCCCTTTTCTGCTCAAACTCAGCGCAAACGGCGCGGTAAACAACGCAATCACAAAAGGAAGTACCAACGTGGTATATTTTTTTTCGATCGCGATCGCGAAACTTCGCCTTTCCACATCCGCCTCGCTGCTGCTGAGCTGCTCCTTTGCCTCTGAAATATCGAGATGGCTCGGCTTCTTTCTCATCTCCCCAAACGGATTCACCTTCTCTACTACTTCCCCACCCGATAACTTCTCAGTCCAGACTCCTCCGTCCGACAACACGGTCTTCTCAACGGGACCGTCGAAATAGATGACCTCGTCACGCCAAATTGCCGTTTTCGTGCGGTACAAGGTTTGCAAATTTTCCCCGTTATCATCAAATTCATAGATGCTCAAGTTTTGGACAGAACAGATTGATGGACATGGAAGAGTATTTCTCCTGTCGTTATCAGACGCCGCCATGTTATCGACGGATCCTGGGTCGGTAGAACTAAATAGCTGAAAAGAATAGATGCGTCGATCATTGGCAACCCAAAACTTTCCCGACTTATTCACTAAAGTTCCACGACTTCGAATTTGCGAGCGTAGTTCATCCTGACGTTGATTTGCCGTCGGTGCGATTCGCTCCTGTACCTGCCAATTCACAACGCCAAGCAAAATCATTAGTAGGAGGCATGGAAGCAGTAATCGATATACGCTCTGCCCCGCCGAGGTCCATGTGATGATCTCATTCTGCCGCGACTTAATAACGTATGTCGCGAGCGTTGCGATCATCGCTGCCGAGGGTGCAAGCTGAATGTAAATAAACGGAAGGAGGTAAAAAAGATACTTGATCAGCAAGACTATTCCGCCGTCGATCGTACCCGCAAACTTCCACAGTTCGAACGCGGTAAAAATAATAAAAACCGATGTAAGGAAACAGAGAGTCAGGAGGTAATACTTGAGCACGTCTACAATAAGGTCAAAATCCCTGATTCCCGTTGTTACATCCACGAACCAATTCGCTCGCCGCCGCCGTATGCTCCTCAGATCTATCCGGGGAAGAATTTCCTTTAGGCGAAGCACCGTTTTATCGGTGATCGAAAGTTTTCCCGACAAATTGAACCAGAGGATTGCAAAGAAACTTAGAACGATCGGTATAAGACTTCCCTCGAAAACTGAGATTTTTTCCGTGCGAGCTAGTTGTTCGCCAAGAAAGGCGAGAAAGTAATATGCGATCAGACAGGCGAGTGCCACCACAACACCAAACCCTTTTCCCCGCCGGTTGAATCGAAGTATGAGCGCCGTTCCGAGCAGGGAAAAAACAAGCGGCGTAATAGAAAGAACTATCCGACGCTGCCAGAGAATCTGAGCCTCGGTGCGTTCCGATCCATCCCTACTGCTTGCGTACTCCGAAAGTTGGGCAAGGCCCAGCTCCTCAGGCGTCAGGTCGGCACTGCTGAGTTTCTGGATCAGTTCGCCTCGCCTCGTCTTAATTGCAAAACGAATATCCCCGATGCGTTCTGAAACAAACTTCTGCTGTCCTGGCAAAGTATTGAAGGTCGTTGCTATTGCGTTCGCCAGAACAAGCTCGGAATGCTCTCCGGAAGAGTCGATTCGACCATTTCGCGACGTGATCAGTCTAACGGTCCCGGTCTTTTCATCCTCGTTATGAACAAAGATATTCTCCCACGCGCCGGCGCTTACGTCACCGCTTCTTACGTAGATGGTATAGCCGGCGATTTCCGTATTGAATACGCCAGGTTCTATCGGAGACTCAAGTTTGTAGATGGCAGTTTGAATCGCAACCTGGCGAACGATTCTGGCAGCGAGCGGGACGCCATATAAATTAATCGCAAAAGCGAATATCGAAAGCAGAACGCCCAGGACTAAAATCGGAATGGTAATTTGAAGATTCCCAACACCGGACGCGCGGATTGCGACAAGTTCACTGTCGCTCTGCATTTTTGACAAACCTATTATTACTCCCACGAGGACGGCCATTGGACAGGTAAACGCAATTACACTCGGCACGAGTGCAAGCGTAAGCTGCCAAACGAGGCTCGTCGGAATATTTGCACTAAAGAAAATGTCAGCGAATCGTGCGGCCTGCTGCACAAAGAGAATGACGCTGAGCAGTAGCCATGAGAAAACGAAGTAAGGCAATATTGCCCCGATAAGATATCGCGAAATCGTCAGGCTCAAGCGCATTTGTATAGCTAAGAGTTTACTGCAAAGGTCTTTTTACCCGCTAATTCCCTGCCAATTACGTTCGAAATTATGCGACGCAAGATTCCGGAAACTTGATCGATGGCTTCGGTCTTGTCCGAAGCAAACTCCATAAAATCACGAGGAGCGAGCCTTTGTGCGGCCTGAAAACTATCGCGCTGCAGTCCGGATATTGCCTGACTGGTCCGCGTCTTCCGACACTTGCCGCACAAGAGGTGAAAATCAGCTTGAACATCCGAAGGTTCGTCCGCTGCCAAAGTGTTTTTGCACGCGTCGCAAACTCTCCAGTCGGGCAGATATCCGCCAAGGCGCAAGAGCCAGACCTCGAAATAGAACCTGATCGCCACAATGTCATGAGCTGATCTGCAGCCCGAATCAATACAGGCCTTGACCATGCGATAAAGGGTTTCACTCGGGTCGTGCGGCGGGACAAACGAAATCAGCAGATCGGCGATGTACGAGAACGCGTGTAAGATCTCAGGTTCGCTGGCCTCCTCAAAACATGAGCGCAAGAGGTCGATATGCCGTATGCTCACCAGCTCACGATCTTCCTTTTGAAAGTACTCAAGGTGCACCGTCGAGAAAGGCTCAAGCATACTTCCGAAGCGGCTCTTCATACGCTTTGCGCCCTTCGCAACACCGCGCACCAGACCAAACTCTCGCGTGAGAAATACGACGATACGATCTGCTTCGGCGAGGTTATAGCTCTTGAGGACAAGGCTCTCTGTTTCGAAAAGGGGCATCAAGCTAAGGGATAAAATACAAGACCCAGGCAATTAGGAGACTTATGCCGACAAATTGTAAAAACGTCTTCGCCGCGTACCAGATGCGCTGCTTCGGCGTGCCAACATGAATAGCACCAAAGACGACCGAAACAAACAAACCGAAGCCAATGAGGTAAAGAAAATGGATCATTTCTTCCTCCCCAAATTGATGTCGATCGCATCGATCGTCGCCAAATAATTTAGAAGGCCGGCCGTTTCTAAAAATCGGCCGCCATATTCAAACGTCGCCTTGGCCGCCATATTTGGAGCAGGTTCCAGAGATGTAAGAAAACCGATAAGGGCTCCCAGACCATTCCCGAGTTTCGCAAATACATTCAGCAAAAACAAAAGCTGTCCGTCTTTAAAGTCAAAACCGGGATAGTATGCCCCTCCACTAAGTAAAGCGACAATAAACATAGCCCAAATGGTCCCACCGATGATCAATCCCCGTTTATAGCGACCTTGAACCAAGTGGCCGGCTCCGGGAAAGAACCACGAAATAATTCCAACTATGACAGGATTATCCATCGAATTTGTATGAACGAAGTAAACTCTCAACCTCAACAGTCTACTGACCAACCTCTGCAAGACTGGTCGAGATTGATTCCCTTAATTCTTCTAAAAACAATTGTTTGAACTTTTCTAGATATCACTTCAAGCGATTTAATGCTTCACACCAATTTTCCCACCGTAACCAGTACCTACTTACACAGTTGGCGGTGTGCCCAGTGCACTTCCCAATAAAACATCTCGCCCGCGAGCCGACCCTTCCGAACATCTTAAGACGAACGATTCAAAGATCGCTCGCGAAAACTTGTCGTTGCCCCACGAGAGTTCAGGGTGCCATTGAACGCCCAGAATGAACCGCTCAGGACGAAGGTCTTGGATGCCCTCTATCACTCCGTCGTTCGCCCATGCGACAGCCCGCAGATCACTGCCAGGTTTTCTTATTGCCTGATGGTGATGAGAATTTACTTTCGCCTTCTCATCCACATTGTTTCCGGAGAGTTCAAATAACAAGCTATCACGTTCCAGCGTGATCTCGTGCGAATTCCTCGCGGCCGGCTGGCCTTGCTGATGCCGAACACAATTCTCAACCTGGGATTCGATGTCCTGGATCAAACTGCCACCCCGAAAGACATTTAGGATCTGCACGCCATAACATATTGCCAGAAGCGGAAGATTCAGCCGCTCAACTTCGGCTAAGACCAAGAGGTCGGTCTCATCCTTCTCGGGCACAACGTTTCCAAGTTTCGGATGCGGGTCCTCGCCGTAGTAGGCCGGATCAACATCGCTGTCGCACCCCGGTAACAATATGCCATCCAGCTCTGCCATTAAGGCCGAAATGAAATCCTTGTCGGGTATCAGCGGAATGTGAACGGGAAGGCCACCGACAGCTTCAACCGCTTCGCTATAATCGCGGCCAAGATAGTATCTTCGCGTCCCGAGCTCGAGCCGCATCGTTAAGCCGATCCTTGGTCTATACGCCATAAACTCATTTATGTTCAGATAAATGGCGGTTCTATGTCAATTTGAGCATTTGAAATTAAAGTCTTATGATTGCCTCTAATGCCTTCAGAGATTGCGACAACCCGAATTCGATCCACTACTGTGCTCCTGGTCCAGCGTAACGGGGCGGTTGCCATGGCCGGAGACGGTCAGGTGACGTTAGGTGAGACGGTGATCAAGGCGAACGCTCGAAAGGTGCGACGGCTCGCCGACGGGAATATACTCGTCGGCTTTGCAGGTGCAACGGCCGACGCCTTTTCCCTTCTTTCCAGGTTTGAGACAAAGCTGGAGCAATTCCAGGGACAACTGGAGCGGTCGGCGATCGAACTAAGCAAAGACTGGCGAACCGACAAGTACTTGCGGCATCTCGAAGCGTTGCTGATAGTCGCGGATAAAAAGGATTCGTTCCTGATCTCAGGCAAGGGTGACGTCATATCCTCGGATGAAGGCCTGCTGTCAGTCGGATCCGGAAGTATGTTTGCGCTTGCAGCAGCTCGTGCCCTGATCAGACATACCGACAAGAGCGCGCGAGAAATAGCTACCGAAGCGATGAGAATCGCGAGCGAAATTTGCATATTTACAAACTCCGATATCGTGGTTGAGGAATTGTAATCATTCATGCCGATCTACCTTGGCGGCGAAACTAAAGAAAGTGCGGCCAAATCAAAACTGGATGACCTAACACCCCGCCAGATCGTCGCGGAGCTCGACAAGTACGTTGTCGGCCAAACCGATGCGAAGCGAGCTGTTGCGGTAGCGCTTCGAAATCGGATCCGCCGGCAAAAACTACCTCCTGAGATCGCTCAGGACGTATTACCCAAAAATATTTTGATGATCGGCTCAACCGGCGTAGGCAAAACAGAAATTGCCCGCCGACTTGCCCGAATTGCGGATTCCCCTTTCATAAAGATCGAGGCCTCGAAGTTCACTGAGGTAGGTTATGTCGGGCGCGACGTCGAAAGCATGATTCGCGAATTAACCGAGGTAGCAGTCGATCTGACAAAGCAAGCTGCGTACGAGGAAGTCCGGCCGCGAGCCGAAGAAAATGCCGAAGAGGCCATCCTCGATATCCTCCTGCCACCTACGAGCTTGCATTATCAGACCCAGACCGAACCCAACGAAGCTCCAAACGACGCTAAAGCAGGCCGGACGCGCGAAAAACTTCGTGAGCAGCTGCGCCGAGGTGAGTTGGACGATCGTTTAATTGAGCTTGATACCCAGGACCGCGGCAACGCGACCATCGATTTCGTTGGTGGGCAGGGAATGGAGGAAATGGGAGTCAACCTCCGCGATATGTTCGGGAATCTGTTTCCCACAAAGACTGTTCGACGCAAGATGAGGGTTTTGGATGCGTTAGTTTATCTGATCCGCGACGAGCAGGAGCGTCTCGCAGATACGGAGCAGATCACTCGAGTTGCCATTCAGAAAACGCAGGATTCCGGCATTATTTTTCTCGATGAGATCGACAAGATCGCAGGTAGGGAATCCGGCGGCAATCCTGATGTATCACGCGAAGGGGTTCAACGGGACCTACTTCCGATCGTCGAAGGAACCAATGTAAACACACGCTACGGTATGGTAAGCACCGAGCACATCTTATTTATCGCCGCCGGAGCGTTTCATGTTTCGAAACCTTCGGACCTTATACCCGAGCTGCAAGGCCGCTTTCCTATTCGAGTAGAACTTGAAGCTTTAACCACTGATGACCTTAAGCGAATTCTTGTGCAGCCGAAAAACTCACTGATTAAGCAGTATCAGGCCTTGCTTAAGACTGAAGGAATCGAGCTCGAATTTACAGAAGACGCCATTACAAAGCTCGCGGACATGACGGCTCATATCAATCAAAGCACTGAAAACATCGGAGCGCGACGACTCCATACGCTACTTGAAAAGCTTCTTGAGGAAATCAGCTTTTTGGGTGCCGAGCTCGAAGTTAAGCGCCAACGAATAGACTCCGCTTATGTCGAGGAAAGATTAAGCGGCCTGGTCCATGATCAGAATTTGCGACAGTACGTCTTATGAATTAATCAAATGCTGAATTCCTCATTAGTCGGTAAACATACATTAAGCACAATCGTTAAGCTCCAGCACGTTAAAGCACCGTTAGCACTTTTAGCAGTTGTTTTGCTTACCGGCTTAAGCTGTGGAAAGCGAAAGCCTCCGCTGCCGCCGATCGAGCGCGTCATCCAACGCGTAGAGATAGGCGGCTTTCAGCGCGGGAACCAGGTGATTCTCTCGTGGAAAATGCCCGCCAGAAATGCTTCGCAAGGAAGTTTGCTCAATATTAGCCGAGCTGACATTTATCGCCTGGCCCAGCCCCTGGCGTCGCCGCAGAGTATGTCGGAGGAGGAGTTCGCTTCACGCAGCACGCTTGTTGCAACTCTAACGATCCGAGAATCCGACTTCGAAATGAAAACACTGAGTTACGTCGACACTCTTCAATTTTCGGGGCAGCCGGCAAGACTCAGATACGCGATCCGCTTTGTAAACGCATCGGGACAGAAGGCGGCCTTTTCCAATTTCTTTCTGCTCGAACCGTCCGCGAGAATTGCCGGAGCTCCGACTTCCCTGTCAGCCTCGATAACCCAGGAAGCGGTTCGACTTGAATGGGAATCCCCGTCCGCGAATGTCGATGGCTCAACCCCCGTCAGCCTGCTCGGCTATAACGTCTACCGGTCGGGCTCAGCCGATGTCCCAGGCAAGCTCCTGAACAAGACACCCATCTCGGATACCAGTTTCGCCGACGAATTCTTTGAATTCGAAAAGCCTCTCTTCTACTTTGTGCGGGCGGTTTCCGTTGGCACGGGAGGCGAGCCCGTCGAAAGCAGTGAATCGAACATTTTGCAGATCTCACCCAAGGACACTTTTCCTCCGAGTCCACCGACCGCAATCACGCTTGCCGCGACCCCGACTACGATCTCAATATTCTTTGCGACCAACCCAGAGAAGGATATTGTCGGTTACCGAATCTATCGCTCAGAAGACATCGATCTCGACATAGCAAAATGGGAACTTTTGACGAGCGAGAGTCTTACGACCAATACTTTTCAGGATGCCCGCGT
Source organism: Acidobacteriota bacterium (assembly GCA_040006435.1). Lineage (GTDB taxonomy): Bacteria > Acidobacteriota > Blastocatellia > Pyrinomonadales > Pyrinomonadaceae > OLB17. Next base: position 5,653 of record JBDTWZ010000012.1, on the reverse strand, counting down.
TGAGAGCGGCAAGACCTATTACTACTTCCTTACAGCAGAGGATAAAGCCGGCAATATCAGCCAGCCGAGCGACGTAGTGTCCGAGACGGTACCGTAAACGATGAAGAAAGACTTCTCGATAATTCCATCCAAGATTGTCTGCGTCGGCCGAAATTATTCGGATCATGCAAAGGAACTGGGCAACGAAGTGCCCGCCAGCCCGCTGCTATTTCTGAAGGCTCCGTCGGCCATTATCCAAAGCGGCGACTCCATCGTACTGCCGCGTCAATCACAACAAGTTGAGCATGAGGGCGAGCTGGCCGTGGTCATCGGAAGCGACTGCAGAAATGTAAGAGACGACCAAGATCCGTTCGCGTATGTTCTTGGGTACACCTGTTTGAATGACGTAACTGCCCGCGATATCCAACGCGAGGATGTGCAGTTTACTCGCGGAAAATCTTTCGACACATTTTGCCCGCTCGGCCCTCACATCGAAACCGAGCTTGATGTGAGCGACCTTCGGTTGACCACGACGGTGAACGGCGTCGTGAAGCAAGACGGGCTCACTTCACAGATGGTCTTCCCTGTCGATTTTCTGATTCGCTATATTTCCCGGCAAATGACGTTGAAGGCCGGTGACGTGATAGCGACCGGTACGCCGTCGGGCGTCTCCCCATTAAATGCGGGAGACAGATGTGAAGTAACGGTTGAAGGAATCGGTACGCTATCCAATCTTGTCATCTCCGGGTGAGGAGCTTTTGTCTAAGGCGAGACGTTGGACTAGAATGGTCAGAACAAAGCTATGAAATTTTTTATCGATACGGCGAATCTCGATGAGATCCGCGAAGCAACCGAACTCGGACTCATTGATGGCGTAACGACAAACCCTTCGCTCGTGGCGAAAGAAGGTGATGTCGATTTTAAGGAACACATCGCGAAGATCTGCGAAATGGTCGATGGCGACGTGTCGGCTGAAGTCACTTCCCTTGATACGGAAGGCATGCTGAAAGAAGGCCGCGAATACGCCAAGATCGCTCCGAACGTGGTTGTAAAGTGCCCGCTGACCCTTGACGGCTTGAAAGCTACGAGGATCTTGACTAGCGAAGGGACGGGCGTGAACGTAACGCTGTGCTTTTCGGCGGCCCAGGCGATTCTCGCGGCCAAGGCTGGTGCGAAATACATCTCGCCTTTTATCGGACGCCTCGACGACATCTCGACAAACGGTATGCAGCTCATCTCGGATATCGTTCGTATTTACGACAACTATGGTTACGCGACCGAGGTCCTGGCTGCATCGATTCGCCATCCGATGCATATCGTCGACTGTGCCCTCGCCGGCGCGGATGTTGCCACGATCCCTTTCAAGGTAATTCAGCAGCTGGTCAAGCATCCCTTAACCGACAAAGGACTAGAAGGTTTTCTCTCCGATTGGAAGAAAAGCGGGCGGTCGTAGATTAAGCGTCGGGCTTCAGTAACAACCTCAAATCGCCCTGTCTCGCGGCCGCGTCCAGATCTTGCTGTAACGCGGCCTGATACTTTGCCTTAAAGCCCTCGTCCTCATCCTCCATAGAGATAAGTTCGCGAAGTTTCTCTAAGTGCTGGTCCCGGATTTCGGGCGAAAACCCGTCCTTTTGAGCGAACATCTCGTCGATATCCACGATGAGTGTCGAGAATTTTCTCAGCCAACTAAAGTCGGGGTCGTCGATCAATACATTCAAAAACTGTCCGCTGGGCACGGGACCGTTGATTCCTTCCCAGATCGCCCGTTCGTGATCCACCAGGTTCTTGTGAAGCTTAAGCAGTAAATTTCTCGCGCCTCTTAAACGTTCCGAGTTGTCCATGCATAAATCTTACTACACGCTTAAAACTTTAGTTCCCCTTCTAAGCTTTGAATATTAGCCGGCTAATGGTAGCTTATTAGATGGCTAATCGTTACTTATTAGCCGGCGACTGATTTCTTAAACTCTCGGCAACATAAGCACTTAACCACGTTATGCAATTTGAGGACACCGCTGCTTACCTGTTGGCAAAGGCGACCGTGCTGCACAAGAACGCGATTCAAAAATATGCGAACTCGGTCGGACTTCACAGCGGACAGGTTTTCGTGATGATGGAACTTTGGAAAGTCGACGGGCAGCGACAGATCGACCTCGCGGCTCGAGTGAACCTTTCTCCGCCGACGGTCAATAAGATCCTCGGCGGCCTCCTCGAGAACGATTTCGTCACCCGGGCGCGGTACGAAGACGATGCACGCTCTACGCGCATCTTCCTTACACCGAAAGGCGTACAGGTTCGCGAGGCGCTCGAACAGGCGTGGATCGAGCTCGAAGAGCAGACTCTTGGGTCTCTGACCGATACCGAGGCTTTAATGCTCAAACAGCTCTTGGAGAAACTCTGCCTTTAATTCATTACTCGATTTTCGCGAATGGCGATAAAATAGCGGCCTAAACCGATCAATTTACTTAGGGAGATGATATGAAAATACTCTTTGCGACCGATGGAGCTAAACAAAGTGACGCGGCGGTTGAGATGTTGAAATTTTTCGACTTGTCTGATGGCGACGAGGTAAAGATCGTCAGCGTCGTCGATATGGCTGTGCCGATGGCGATCGATATCTATGGCGGCTATCTTCCGGACACCGGAGAGCTGGAAAAGACCGCACGCGAAAATGCCGGCAAATTGCTCGAGCGTACTGAGGAGCGAATCAAGGCTCAATTCCCCGCTGCGAATTTTGCTATTTCGACCGAGGTCCTTTTTGGCTCACCGGAAAGCCGCATTGTGGAAACTGCCGAAGCCATTCATCCGGATCTGATATTGCTCGGTTCGCACGGTTACAGCCGATGGGAACGCCTGCTGCTCGGGTCTGTCTCAGATTCAGTGGTGCATCACGCCCCGTGCTCGGTTCTGATCGTCAGGACCCCACCCGAATGATCACCGTCAACTCGCGCAGGTTCGACGAAACGATCCGCAAGAGCTGGGAGTGTGAATTACTTTTTCAGCGTGATTCGCTGATCGCCGCGGTCGGTGAATTTACCGAGAACGTACGGCACCCGGATCTCGGACACCTTCGAAAGGGTACGATCTCGTACGAATTCTATTGGCTCGACCGTTGGTACAACATCTTTCGTTTTCACGAGCCATCGGGTGAACTGAGAAACTTCTACTGCAATGTCAGTATGCCGCCAAGCTTTGAAAACGAAATCCTGGACTTTGTCGATCTCGACATCGATGTCGTGATCGATCCGGATTTCAAGCCCACAGTCCTCGACCGCAACGAATACGAACGGAGCTCCGCGACATTCGGCTACTCGGATGAGATCGACGCCAGGGTCGAAGCCTCTCTTGAGGAACTACTTGAACTGTTCGAAAAGCGCGATATGCCGGGTCTGCCGGAATTGTTTGCAACCTCCCGCGTTGATGTGCGTGAATCTCGTTAGCATCTGAATCGTTCCAACAATAAAGGAGTTTGTGATGAGAGTAAAGATCTCTCCCCTGCCGGTCCTTATCCTTGCTTTTGTTTGTACCGCATCGGCTCAGAGTGGAAGCTCAGGCCCCGCGCCACAGCCGCCACCACTCGATCCTATAGCAAGCATTTCACTTGACCTTTCGAATATCTCGCGTTCCGTGCAACAGCTCAGCGAGCGCCTTAAGTTATTCGTCGATAAGTTCGAAAAGGTCGGCGGTCTGACACTCACTGAGAAACAGCAGAGATTTATTATGGGCCTCGAGCTTCTGGTGCGTTCCGAGCAGCGCGTGGCGACCCTTCAAAAGGCGCACACCGATCTGATCGAAAAACAGATCCAGGTAAAGTCGCGGCTTACGCAGATCGAGCTTGAGCTTCGCCCGCAAAGTATCGAGCGCTCCACCACATTCGAAGGCTCGACGCAGACTGTTGAGATACGCGAGAACCGTCGGGACAAATTCGTTGCCGAACAGCGGAGTCTGACGCAACTTTTGCAGCAGATAGATAGAAATGTTTCGGATGCTGAAGCAAGTCTTCGGGAAGCACAATCGCACGTCGGACGGCTGCGGCGATCGCTTCTGCCGCAAATTGAAAAAGAGATCAGTGAATCGGCTTATTAAACTCTCGGCTGGATTCTGAGCACATAACTGCCGACTGCGAGGTTGATTCCCGGCCTAATCGTAACGCGTTGCCCCGCAGGCAGCTCGTAGTTGTTTATCATGGCCGGGTTCCTTCCCTCGTTCACTGCCCAATAATATCCCATACCATCGGTTCCCAGCGTCAAATGTCGACGACTGATCTCCGGATCGCCGGACAAGGCAATATCGACGGGCTTGGAACGTGAACCACGGCCCACGGAAATTTCGTTGTTGTAAATCGGCACGACATTCTGGCGCACGCCGTTCATCCAGATCTCCAATTTATAAAGTTCCGTCGCCGCGCGTTTTCGGACGTTCGTCATGACCTCTGCGTCTTCGGGCGGGATCGGAGTGGCCTGGTCGATCCCGGGCAGCGGACGCGACGATCGCTGTTCCGTAAAGTTCGGCGCGGGAGGCGGAGTGTACGCCGCCTCAATTGAGCCCCGGGGATAACTTGGGTTCGTCGCCTTCGCCGGCTGACGATTCGCTGCGGGTAAAGGTTGTGGCGTCGCATCGAGATTTCCCGATTTAGGGCGAGCAAGGACACCGGTCTTATTTCCGATAGACGAATCTTCCCAGCTATGTTGGACACGAATGTTCCCTTTTTCCAGGGTTCCGTCCACGCGCAGCTCGATCACAAACGACTTCGTTTCGAGCTTTCGCTTCCCTGCAATTTCCTTCGCACGTTCGGCAAGGATGTGATAAAGCCCTTGCTCGAGCCCGCGACGCTTAACTCCCTGCCACTCCTTGTCGTCGGCATCCGAAAGAAAGATCGCGTACTCGCTTGGGATGATCGTCGTCCCCTGCGGCAGAGGCACGAGCTCGCGTTGCATCACGCCTTCGACCTCGCGTGCGATCTTGACGATGAACTCTTCGGCCTTCGAACGCGGTTTTACCTGAGCATCACGGGCCGCTTCTTCAAGCACCAGCTCCGCCGTCTCGCCATCTATCCATCGTCTAACTTTGTCTAATACGCTCATCGTTTGAGTCTATCGAGTTTGTCGAGTCTGTCGAGTCTGTCGAGTCTGTCGAGTCTGTCGAGTATCGCCTCTCCTTGGCTGTTTCGCCGTACGGAGGCCACAGACTCGGTAGACCCGGTAGACTCGATAAACTCGATAGACTTCTAATCCAAATCAACATACTTCCCGTTTAGCCAGCCGCGGTTTGTGGTAAGCGCCGTGTCGCGATCGCGGCCCTGTTCGAGAACGTCCACCTGATGCCAATTGTTCTGCGTTTTCAAGATCCGCACACGCGAATCCTTTGTCACCAAACCGATCGGATCGTTACTCGCGTTTGGTTCCGGCCGAAGATTGATGTCGGTATTCGCCCGTCCGGTTTTCGAAGCGAACGGGTTCGAGATTGCCGGCAGTATTCCGCGGCTTCGGAGAAACGCCGATGTCCCATAAAGCCCGCCAGCAAATATTATCAAAAGAATGGCAAACGTAGCGAAACGCCGGACGCGGCGATTGCGGATCGCGGATTGCGGATTGCGGAATTCGCCCGGGGGTCTTTCGACATCAGGTTTCGGCTCTGTCGGAATCTGGACTGCGGGCTGTCCCGGGTCCCACGCCGG
>JBDTWZ010000011.1:0-32440 GCA_040006435.1 Acidobacteriota bacterium | reverse complement strand
GAGGCAATTCGCCTGCTTGACCTTCTGAGGGTCGGCAATTATAATCTCTACTTTCTTTTCGAGAATTATTGGGTAAGGAATATTAATGGCAAATCATAAATCGGCAAAGAAACGCGTTCGACAGAATACGAAGCGTAATGAAATTAATCGCAGCAATCGAAGCAAGCTCCGGACGCAGATAAAAAGCCTTCGTTTGGCCCTGTCGACAGGCGACAAAAAACAGAGCGGTGAGCTTTTAAGTCCCACTGTATCCCTGATCGACAAGGCGGTAAACAAGGGACTGATCCACAAGAACACGGCGGCACGTCATAAATCACGGCTGACGAAACACGTTTCCGAACAAGCATAAAAGGCGAGTTTTCAGTCTCACGCCTCATAGTTTTCTCCTTTAATTACGGAAGTAGCCAGTGGTGGTTGCTTCCGATTTTTTCTTTGTGACTGGCCGCATCGACACGCCAGTGCGCATGCTACAATCCGCCTGTGGCAACGGCCAGAGGCTACAAATATTTTGACCTGATCATGGCGGCGTTCGTCGCCGTTCTCCTATGTTCGAACCTGATCGGCGTCCATAAAGTCTCGTCGGTCAATCTGCCTTTTTATGGTGAGTACATCTACGGGGCAGGCGTTCTTTTCTTTCCGATCAGTTATCTCTTCAACGACATCATGACCGAGGTGTACGGCTTTGCTCGTTCGCGGCGAGCCGTCTGGGCAGGCTTTGCTGCCCTCATTTTCGCGTCGCTGATGTCGTTTGTTGTGACGTCGCTTCCGGCGGCTCCGACGATGTCGGCTGAACATCAGAGCTCCGTCAATTTCATTTTCGGACAGACGGCCCGGATCACACTCGCTTCACTAATTGCATTCTGGGCGGGTGAGTTTATCAACTCGTTCGTACTTGCTAAAGTTAAGGTCTGGACCGAAGGGCGCTTTCTCTGGGTGCGGACGATCGGCTCGACATTCGCCGGCGAGGCTGTCGACAGCGTGATCTTCTATCCGATAGCGTTTATCGGCACGTGGTCAAACGAACAGGTTGTCAGCGTGATGATCGGTAATTATTTTATCAAGGTCCTTTGGGAAGTCCTCGCAACACCCCTCACATACGCTATCGTCAACTTCCTCAAAAAAGCCGAACACGAAGATTTCTACGATCGCGGCACCGATTTCAATCCCTTCAGCCTCAAAACTTAAAGAACGAAAATCGGTAGGAGCCGCATTCGCGTCTAAGCCGGACGCTTGGCTTGGACGCGCCCGTGAGTCGGCACCCGTTGACCCGGGTAAACTCCATCGATCTTGTGTTAGAATCCTACCGAATGGCGCTCACCCTCGACACTCCCATCATCGAGTTTCACCAGCATGGAATCTCGAAGCTCTCGGCCGCGATGGCACGTAAACTGGCGATGGCGGTGGCCGCCGAGTCAGCCAAAAGCGATCTCACCGAAGCGACGGTTGAAGACCTTCTAAATTACTTCCCCATGCGTTACGAGGACCGCTCGAATCTTCTGCCGATCGATCAGCTTTACGACGGCATCGAGGCATCCGTGGAACTCTACGCGCGTGTCTCCGGCGGATTTCAAGTCGGAAAGAACCGCGGCCCAAAGGCTCCGCCGCTTTTCATCTTCGAGATTTCGGGCAGTGATGTGGAACGGACGAAAAAACCCGTTGTCGTGTGGTGGTTCGTGTCGGGCAAACAGGCTGAGCATATCATCGGCTATTACAAGGAGCGGTTCGATCGCGGGACCCGATTCGTGGCATACGGTAGATGGGAGTGGGATGGCCGTCGCAACACGTTCGCGCTGAATATGAAGAAACCGGACGAGCTCGAAGTATTGCCGGGTGTTTCGGAACCGCCTGCGGTGGCGGACGGTTTATTGCAACTGGACGGAAGTAATCTCACCAATCGGGAAGATTCAATTCAACCGCCCACAACCGCGGACGGTTCTGACTCCGACGAACTCGATGAAACCGTCGATCCGGAATTTGCGATGATACACACGGCCCGACGTGTTCCGGTCTACCGCAAGCTCGGCCCGTTTATGACGAAGCGTCTGCGGGAAATTATTTTTGGCGTAATACAAAAACTCGACCGAGCGGCGGTAAAAGAAAATCTTCCACCGGGACTTTTAAAAGAGCAGAATCTGGTCGCTCGAACGCAGGCGCTCGCCGAAATACATTTTCCGCCCGAAGATTCAACCATTCTCGAGTACGAAACTTTCCGCAGCCGCGCCCATCGGCGCCTGATCTTCGAAGAATTCTTCTGGTTGGTTTTTGCCCTGACGCTTATCCGTGGCGAGCGGCAAAAGGAACCGAAAGGGACGGTGATCGAAATGCCGCCGGCATTGATAAGTCGCATGAAACGCATCGCACCGTTCGAACTAACCAACGCTCAGGAGCGTGTGATCCAGCGAATAATTGACGACATGACATCGGATGCTCCGATGAACCGCCTTCTCCAGGGCGACGTCGGAAGCGGCAAGACGATCGTCGCATTTATGGCAATGTTCGCTGCGATCGAGAACGGGTATCAAGCCGTCCTCATGGCTCCGACCGAAATATTGGCCGATCAGCACGCTCGAAATGCGGAACGCATCTTCGCTGATACCTCTTACAAGGTCGGACTTCTTAAGGGCAGCATGCGTGCTGCAGAAAAACGAAAGGCTCAGGAAGCCATCGCTTCGGGCGACACGCACATCGTCATCGGAACGCATGCTGTGATCCAGGAGGCTGTTAAGTTCGAACGGCTTGGCCTCGCTGTCGTCGACGAGCAACATCGCTTCGGCGTTTTGCAGCGGTCCGCACTCCGGGCTCACGGATACAACCCGGATATTCTGGTAATGACCGCGACTCCGATTCCCCGTTCGCTCGCAATGACCGTCTATGGGGATCTTGAAGTTTCGGTGATCGACGAGCTTCCGCCGGGCCGCACTCCAGTGAAAACAGTCGTCCTTGGTGAAGACCAGCGCGACGGCGTCTACCGCGGAATGGTGCGTGAGATTGAGCAGGGCCGCCAGGTCTATGTCGTCTACCCCCTGATCGAGGAATCAGAAAAGGTTGATCTTAAAGCCGCGACGAAAATGTTCGAAGAACTCAGGGACAAGATCTTTCCAAAATATAAGGTCGGCTTGCTCCATGGAAAGATGAAGCCGGCGGAAAAGGACGGGACCATGCGGCACTTCGTTTCTGGCGAGCTCGACATACTGGTCTCGACAACCGTCATCGAGGTCGGTGTCGACGTTCCGAATGCGTCGCTGATGGTGATCGAGCACGCCGAACGCTTCGGCCTGTCGCAACTTCATCAGCTACGGGGCCGAGTGGGCCGCGGTTCGGAGCAGAGCTTCTGCGTGCTGCTGACAAGCGACACGAAAACCGCCTTCGCGAAGGAACGGCTCGGAATCATGGAAGAAACATCCGATGGGTTCCGAATCGCCGAACGAGACCTTGAAATTCGCGGACAGGGGGAGATCTTGGGTACTCGCCAGTCCGGTATCCAGTCCTTCAAGATCGCTAACATAATCCGCGACTTCGAAATTCTAGACGAAGCTCGCCGCTCGGCCGAAACCTTTCTTGGCCCAAAGCGAAACAGCAGCGAAACGGAACAGCTCATCCAACAGGTTCGCAGCAATCCGCGGTTAGAGCTCGCAAATATCGGCTGAAATTCTTTATCTGGCTTTTCCCTGTTGATTTCGTTATATTTACCCTGCAGTTAACCCTATTCATTCGATTTGAACAAGCAGAGCGTGGAGCCGATATGTTTCGGTTTGTCGCACGGAAAACGTGACCGGTCGCACTTCTCCGACAGGTCACGAACAAACAAATAACTGAGATGGAAAATCGACGCCCTCCCCGATCGAACTCAACTGACCGAAAATCGTATTTCGGCCGAGGTCGAGGTGCGCCGGACTCTCGCGACAAGAACCGAGACGGGAATACGCCGGCCGATGGCGAACGACAAGCTAATTTTCATCGTGACCGCGGCGGCCCTACTCCCAGACATCGATCGAACGATTCGCGATGGGGTGACGGCACATTAAGAGACAATGGCGGAAAGGTTTTCGGACGCGGCCGGTTTGATAAGAAAAGCGACCCCCGTGGCGGTCCACGACCCGGCAAAGGGGTCGCCGAGAATGAGATCAAGATCACGTCCGACGGACAGGTAACTGACGGACGCTTCCGTGGCCGGCGTCTGAACGGTTCTCCCTCCCCGAAAGCTGCGCAAACAGATCGCAAGCTGCGCGAAGTAGTCTTCAAAGTTATCGCGAGGCGCGTAAACGGCGGGCGAGTTTTGGATCTTGGGGCCGGCGTCGGAACTATTGGAATAGAGGCGATTTCACGGGGCGCTATGCTCGTGACGTTTGTCGAACGCTCGGCCCGCATGTGCACGCTCATCCGAAAAAACCTATCCGACGTCGGTGTGAAAGACGGCCACGGTGAAGTGGTCGAAATAGAGATACTTCCCTTCCTAAAGAAAGCGGGGCGTCGGAAACGTGTCTGGGACGTTGTTTATTTTGATCTGCCGCACGATGAAGAACATGCGGCGATCCTGGATTGCCTCAGCGGCGGTTGCGCGATCAAATCCCGCGGCCTCCTCATAATCGAACACACGTCGGAATTCTCACATCCCGACACCGTCAAACAGCTTAGACGCTGGCGGACGATTGACCACGGCGAAAAGATTCTTACTATTTATGAGAGAATCTAGTAGGAGTTTCCGAATGCGGAATGCAGAACGCGGAATTTCGAAACGCGTTCATCGGAGCGTGAAGACTCGTGCTCGATCTGATTTCGCATTCCGCCTTTCGCACACTGTATTTTTTATATGCGCATTATCGCCGGCGAATTCCGCGGCCGCGTCTTGAAAAACCCTACCGATAGCCGGACGCGGCCGACTTCAGATCGTTTGCGTGAAACCCTCTTTAATATTCTTGCACCGAGGATCGGCGAGGATACGCGTCTGCTGGATCTCTGCGCCGGAACTGGAGCCATCGGGATAGAAGCTTTGTCCCGCGGAGCAGAGTTCGTTACGTTCGTCGATAAATCGCGCCGTGCCTGTGCGCTTATAGAGGAGAATCTGGACCTGCTTGCTGTCGAAGAATCTAAAACTGAAGTGGTTGCGCTGCCCGCCGTAAACTTTACGGGGCGAAAACATTCCGTCGGTTGGGACATCGTGTTCTACGACCCGCCGTACGACACGGACTATTCATTAGTGCTCTTCGATTTCGGCTCTGAAGATGCGAGTCTGCTGCACATGGACGGCGTTCTTATCGCTGAGCACCATTCGAAAAACGTCCTGCCGGATGCGTCCGGCAATCTTCGGCGATGGCGGCTTGTGAAACAAGGCGAGACTTGCCTGAGTTTTTACGAGAGGAGCTAGTTTTCAGAGTTGCGGAGCTTTCGGAGTTTTAGGGTGCCCGAAGTTGTCGTGTTCTCTTCTCACCTCTGGAACTCGGGACTCTGCAACTCTGCAAATCTGCAACTCTGAAAACTTTGAAACCGGAAACTCAGGATTCATGAAAGTTGCCGTCTGGCTTATTCTCTGTTTGATCTGGGGGACAACCTGGATCTTCATCAAGATCGGTCTTGCCGATCTGCCCCCTATTACTTTCGCGGCATCGCGTTTCGCACTTGCAGTCGCTATCCTGCTACCGGTTATTTGGATCCGCGAACTGCCGTGGCCGCGCTCGCCCGCTGAGTGGAAACTGATCGCGCTTACCGGGTTTCTTCAATTCTCGCTAAATTACAGCGCGGTGTTTTGGGCTGAGCAGCACATCACTTCCGGACTCGCCGCAGTACTGCAAGCGATGATTACTGTGTTCGGTCTTCTGCTGGCGTGGATATTCTTACCCGCGGAAAAGATCACGGGCCTGAAGATATTCGCCGTTCTGCTCGGCGTTATCGGCGTCGCGGTGATCTTCATTGAACAACTCAGGATCGAAAGCATCATGGCGTTTCTCGGCTGCGTCGCCGTCGTCGCCGGGGCTTATTGCGCCGCCCAGGCTTCGATACTTGTAAAGTTGCGTGGCAGCTCCCTACATCCCGCAAGCCTCGTCTGCGCGCAGATGATCTGCGGGCTGCCGGCCATAGTCATTTATGCTCTTCTGGCCGAAGGAGATCCGCTCGCGTTTCACTGGACCTGGACAGCCGTAGTGTGTGTTCTATACCTGACGGTCTTCGGAACGATCGCGGCGTTTTGGCTTTACTATTGGCTTTTAAGTAGAATCGAGTCGACTAAGGCGATGATGATATCCCTCGTCACGCCGCTAATTGCGGTAGTGATCGGAGCAGTTGTTCTCGATGAAAGTCTTCCACCACAAACGTTGCTAGGCGGAATTTTAATTATCGCAAGTATCGGGTTGATCGTCTTCAAACGAAAGCAAGTTGAACCGCCGCGACGCGAAGACGCCGAGAAGGTATTTTAGCTTTGCTCCGCGTCACTGCGTCTCGGCGGTAAAAACCGTTTCTATGAATTTCAAATTCACAACTGCAGGCGAATCGCACGGCAAGGCGCTCGTCGCAATAGTCGAGGGACTACCCTCCGGTTTGGCGATCGACTTCGCCAAGGTCAATCACGAGCTTTGGCGTCGGCAGCAGGGCTACGGACGCGGCGGGCGGATGAAGATCGAAAACGATGTTGTCGAGGTCCTCTCCGGCATCCGTCACGGAGAGGCTCTTGGTTCGCCTGTGGCGCTGCTGATCGAGAATCGCGATTTTGTTCATTGGCAGGACGTTATGTCGGCCGAATCGCTTGAGGAACAGCCGAAGAACCCGCGACTTGTCACCCGGCCACGCCCCGGCCATGCGGATCTCGCCGGCGGTCAAAAGTTTGCGGTGCGTGATCTCCGCAACGTTTTGGAACGCGCATCGGCCCGCGAAACGACCGCTCGCGTCGCTGCCGGTGCGATTGCCAAGCAGCTGCTCGAAGTGTTCGGTGTGGATATAAAAAGTCATGTCGTAAAGCTTGGAAGCGTTCCGGCGTCTCCGCTTGAGAAGACTTGGGAAGAAGTGTCCGCGATTCCGACCGATTCCCTGTTAAATTGCGCGGATGCAAAGATTCAGTTACAGATGATCGAGCTTATCGACCAGGCAAAGGAGGGCGGCGACACGTTGGGCGGTGTTTTCGAGGTCATTGCGAAGGGAGTCGTCACGGGCCTTGGGTCCGCGTACTCCTGGACCGAAAAACTTGATGGCCGGATCGGCGGTGCGTTTTTGTCGATCCATGCCGTGAAAGCAGTCGAGATCGGCACCGGTGTCGCGAATGCTGGCAAGGCGGGGTCAGAAGTGCATGACGAGATCTTTCCTAATGCGGAACGTGGAACGCCGAATGCGGCGTCCGAATCAGACTCCGCACTCCGCACTCCGCATTCCGCGTTTGTACGACGAACAAACCGTGCAGGCGGTCTCGAAGGCGGAATAACAAATGGCGAAGAGCTGCGTGTCCGAGGTTATCTCAAGCCTATCTCGACCCTGAAGAAGCCGCTCCAATCGGTCGATATCGACACCAAGCAACCAAGCGAAGCTGCATACGAACGCTCTGACGTGACCGTCGTTCCAGCAGCCGGTGTGATCGGCGAGTCGATGCTCGCGATTATCCTTGCTAACGCGATGCGTGAAAAGTTTGGCGGCGATTCGATCGGAGAGATGAAAAGAAATTTCGACGCTTACGTCGAGACGATCAGTAATTACTAGCTTTCGCCACGGAACTTTTTCCAGTTTCCGGCATCAAACGATTCGTATCCATTTCTCGGATCCCGGTGGGAATTATGAAGAAACTCCTGTTCGTTTTCGCACATATAGCCGTGTTAGGCCTGATCGCATCGGCCCAAAAGATCGCAAAGCCGACACTAGAGCCTAAGCCATGCACAGAAACACAGACCCAGACTGTGCAGGAAGGCGTCGCCCTTCACGATGCAAAACAGTTCGACGAGGCGGTTGCAAGATATCAGCGGGTTGTCGACGATAATCCCGCCTGTACCCTGGCGTTGTACGAACTATCTATGACGTACTATGCGATGGGCGAAAAAACGAAGGCGATGGATACGGCGTACAAAGGCTCGAAGTATAAATCGGATGAGCTGCCGCTTTTTTATCTGACGATGGCTAACGTCATTGATGACGTTGGCCAGCCGGACACCGCCGTCAAGCTCTATCGTGATGCGATCAAAATACTCGATGGCGATGCAGGCATGGTGGGGCATCTCTCGAGCATCCATTACAATCTCGGGGTTACGTTAACGAAGCAGAAAAAGTACAACGAGGCCCGCGCCGAGCTTAAGAAAGCTGTTGAGTACAACCACCGATACCCGAGTCCGCATTACTTACTTTCCATCGTTTACAACGCGAGCTCGTACAAGGTGCCGGCGTTCCTCGCGGCTGCTCGGTTCATGTCTCTGGAGTTTAATTCGCAGAGATCTCGAGTCACGGCACGTCTTATTCGCGACATCCTTAAACCGGCTCAAAAGGATGCGAAGACCGGCAATATCCAGATATTTGTCGATATGAACGCTCCGAAGGATGAGGGTGATTTCGGAATGTTTGAGCTGTTTCTAGGGACGCTCGCGACCGTCAAGGGAAAGGATGACGAGAACAAAACTGAGGACGAAATGTTCGTGGGTGCCGTTGGAACACTTATCGCACTTGTCGCCGAGGCTAAGGACGTCAAGTCGACATTTGTCGGCAAGAATTATGTCCCTTTCGTCGCCGAAATGAAGAGTAAAGGATATGCTGAAGTTCTGGCGTATCTCGTGCTCCATCACTCAGGAGCTGAAAGCGCGACGGCCTGGCTTAGCAAGAACGAGACAAAGTTCAAGGAATTCCTCGACTGGTCGAAGAATTATTCCCTTTCGAATAAAAGGTGACATCCGACGCGAGAGTTAGCCCGAATGATCGGGGCGTGTGCTGAAGGAATTTCAGGAATCCGCTGGTCCCAATCGCAAGTGAAAACGCAATATAATAACCGTACCCGTTACCTTCCGATATCACGACGAAACTGCATCCCCCGCCACGATATGCGTCCCACACCGGCGTAGGCTGTGCTGAGTGCGTCTTCTAGAGTTGCTCCTGTTGCGGTCACACCGAGAACGCGACCACCCGCGGTGACGAAGGATGACGGAAAAACATCTTCGGCCGTCGAACGCTCGGGGACCAACGATTTGGGACCTGGGACTCTTCCTTCATCCTTTATCTTTCCGCCATCATCCTTAACCACAGCGGTACCCGCATGAAAAATCCTGACGCTGCCTATCGCCTGGGCATCAGCTATGCCGGTTATCTCATCACCGGTCCGAGGCTTTTGAGGGTACCCTTCGGCGGCCAATACGACGCACGCCGAGTTGCCGTCATGCCACTCGATCTTCCTATCAGCCATGGTCCCGTCAAGCATCGCTTCACAGATTTCGGCGAGGTCACTTTCCAGACGAACCAGTATCGCCTGAGTTTCCGGATCTCCGAACCGCACGTTGTACTCCAGGAGTTTTGGCCCACCGGTGGTCATCATTAGTCCGAGAAACAGAATTCCGCGAAACGGAAAACCCTCATCGATGCAGCCGGCGAGTGTCGGTTCGATGATATCTTTCATGATCTGCTGGGATTGGGCCGCGGTAAGCAAACCGGAATCCGTGATCGTACCCATGCCACCAGTATTCGGGCCGGTGTCACCCTCTCCGATGCGTTTATGATCACGCACCGGCGGCATGATTGCGAAGTCCTTTCCGTCGGCAAACATCAATAAGGATACTTCGCTGCCCTCGAGAAATTCTTCGAGAACTATCTTCTCGGCCGCGCCGGCTCCGACAAGCGCCGACAGTTTGTTGCACGCGTCGACAGCTTCGGTGCGGTTCATTGCAACGATCACACCTTTTCCGGCCGCCAGTCCGTCTGCCTTCACAACGACGCGAGAACTCGCGCCGCCAAAATGTCCCGACTCCAGAATCTCAATTGCTTCTGCCGGTGAATTCGCCGTGAAAAATTTTGCGGTCGGTATGGCATGCCGCAACATGAAATCTTTGGCGAAAGATTTACTAGCCTCCAGTCGCGCGGCATTTTTCGACGCACCGATGATTCTTAACCCGCGCTTCTCGAATTCGTCTACAACACCAAGCGCAAGTGAAGTTTCGCCACCGACAAAAGTGACATCGATCTGTTCCCTTTCCGCAAAATTTGCGAGCCCTATGATATCTTCAGACTCGATGGGAACACAGTCTGCAACTTGTTCGATCCCCGCGTTACCAGGCGCGCAAAAGATGTCTGAAACACGTCCGCTGCGGCCAAACGCGTCGCAGATCGCGTGCTCTCGTCCGCCCGAACCGATCACCAGAATTCTCATATTTTCTTTATAAATGGCCCGTGAATGATATATAATTCAGGACGCCTGGTCGGGCTTGACAGTGCAACTTATTAGTAATAAGGTCGAAACGCATTCAATCAGGTACAACGTCCGGGCCAGGTAAATTCCACTGAAAGAATTTACTATAAAGTTCTTGCTTTATCGAAATTGGCATTCCTGATGGACAGCGACCGATCAAGCCCCCGACGCACGCGTTATGCGACGAGCGCTAGATCAGAAGGCCGGCGAATCAATAGCACGACAAGGAGGGTTCCGTGATGTCCGAAAGCGACATAAAAAGGACAGAAGCTGCATCGGAGACCGCCCTGAACGATGCTTCCGAATTTGAAGATACGTCAATTCTCTGCATCGACTGCGGCGTCAATTTCATCTGGACGGTCGGAGAACAAGCGTTCTTCCGCGACAAGAAACTTCAGAATCCACCAAAGCGCTGTAAGGAATGTAAACAGGCCAAGAATGAGCGGCTCGCGGCGATAGCTGCAGCTCAAGCGTCAGGGGTCAGACAGCGGATCGAAGTGGCCGTAGATTGTGCGAAGTGCGGCGAAACGACTACCGTGCCTTTCTATCCTTCACAGGGCCGCCCGGTTTACTGTCGATCATGCTTCCTTGAAATGAATCCCTCGATACTCAACGGCAACGGGAAAGGTTAGTTGTAAGTCTGGTGAGTCGGGCGAGTCTATGGAGTCGGAAAAACAGACTGGGAGATAGTAAACCCCTTTGATTCTCTGTTTACGAGTACCCCGCGGGACTCGATTGACCCAACAGACGCGACAGACTCTTAGCCTCCAACATGAACATTCGGCCGCATCTCCGGATCGGGCTCGGCTTGGCGCAAGATCTCGCGCGTTACGGGTGCCGTGTCGCCCTCACCTAGCAATATATATCTAGCAAGATACATAAGCGGATTGCCCTCACTCCAGCCGAAATACACATGCGGTATCTTACCCGTCTTGTCGCGAAGATAAATTAAAAATGCGGCGATCGCATTCGGTACGGCCGGTGCCTGCGTGCGAAGGATCTTGTAGCCTTCAATATCTGTCCCACAGATCTTCAACCTGCCCTTAAACTCCGACGCATCGCCCGTCTCTATCTCGTAAAAGACGATCGGGTCGGTCGAAGGAATATGGTTATCGATCCGCTTTTCGTGCTCCTTGAATCGATACTCGGCGGTGTCACCGGTTTCACGACGATTCGTCACGATGCGAATCTCACCCTCGGCCCGAAGCTCGTCGATAAACCTCTGCGCCGTCTCATCGAGCTCGATCTTGTCGATGCGTATCTCGGTCGACCGCATCACGCGCGAGATGAACGACGCGGCGATGATCGCAAAGATAAAGAACGACGCGATCTTGATCCCGTCGGGCCGCTCCACGATGTTGGTGACGGTCGTATAGGCAAAGACGACCGCGATCGCCGCGAATGCGAACCTCCACTTATTGCGCTGGCGCCAGGCGGAGATCGTCACGGCGACCGCCGCCGAAGACATCAGCACAAGAACTCCCGTCGCGTACGCTCCGCCTTGAGCGTCGACGTCAGCGTCGAACATTATCGTCACCGCAAAACAGATCGCGATAAAAACCAGCACGAGCGGACGCGTCGCTCGCGCCCATTCGGGCGCCATTCCGTACCGCGGCAAGTACCGCGGAACTATATTCAATAATCCGGCAAGGGCCGAGGCACCGGCGAACCATAGGATCAAGATCGTGCTCAGATCGTAAAGCGTACCGAATTCTTCACCGAAATATTTGTGCGCGATAAACGCGAGGGCTCGGCCGTTGGCTCTCCCCGGCTCGCGAAAGCTGCTGATCGCTGTCTCAACTTCGGTGCATGCGCAGGAGGGTGAGGACGCCGCAAGCGCGGAGCGTTTCACCGCGTCGCCGCAATTTATTCTCGGGCAGAACTCCTGCGCCGGGATAAGGACGCTTGTGACAAAGCTGCTCGCGATCAGCATGAAGCTCATGATCAATGCCGCCGTCATCAGCATCTTGCGAGTGTTCTCGATCCGGTTAGGGCTTTTGACGAGCGGCATGACCGCGACGCCCGTCTCAAAGCCCGATAGACCGAGGGCGAGCCGTGGAAAAACTAAAAGCGAAAGACCGACGATCGCCACGACGCCGCCAATGCCGCCTGATGTTTTCGTTGCAAAAAGCGCGTCCTGCCAGTTTCCGAGCAGATCCGGATGCATGGAGACCTCATAAATGCCGCGGCCGATAGTGATCAGATTAAGAAACAGATAAACCGCGACAAGCCCGACGGCGATGCTGATCGCTTCGCGGAAACCTTTCAGGAATACAACGCCGAGAAGTGAGATCAATACCAGAGTGATGATAACCGGGTGTTCGAGAAATGAAAGACGATCTTTAACGAAAGGATTTTCGAGAGCGTGTGCCGCGGCGTCCGCGGCCGAGAGTGTGATCGTGATGACGAAATCTGTCGCGACAAAGCCGAGCAGCATCAGAACGAAAAGCTTTCCTTTCCATCTGGACAGAAGCCTTTCGAGCATCGCGATCGAACCTTCGCCGTGAGGACTCTCCTTCGCTACCTGGTTGTAGATCGGAAGAGCTCCGAAGAGAGTCAACAGTACAAGGATCAGAGTAGCGACCGGCGAAAGAACCGACGCGGCGAGAAATGCTATACCCGGCTGATAACCCAACGTCGAAAAATAATCAACACCGGTGAGACACATGACCTGCCACCAGGCATGTTTGTGGTGCTTGGCGTCCGCCTCATGAGGGCCCTCATGCGGGCCCTCCATTTCCTCGATGCCACGAAATAACCATTGTGAGAACCAGCCGGTCTTTTTATTCGGCATATTTAAAACGCAGAAGCCGTACCCGCAAGTCATCGCGAATACGGCCCAATAGATCTATCGGAGCCAAATGGCTTGTCTTCCATTTACGCCTACGAGGTTAGCTGACGGGCTGGAACAATGGAAGTGTTCCGCAAATGCTTAGCCCCAAAAGATTGGTTCCCCCGCGCCTGATCCTCTTCAGAATCGGCTTCGGCTTAATTATCAAAGTTGTGAATATACTCCTCGCTTACCCTGAATGCAACTGGCCTTGATCGCAACGGCTTGTCACAAGGTAAACGGTAAACGGTGAGTGGTAAGTTGCAAGTAGCAAGTGGTCGCCTTACGAACTTACCGTTTACAGTTTATAACTCACCACTAACCACCGACGTGGACGTTTGGCCGTCGCTCGGGATCGTCTTCTGCCTGTCGCAAAATTTCGCGCGTTACGGGCGCCGTGTCACCTTCGCCAAACAAAATATATCGTGCCAGATAGACGATCGGATTCCCTTCGCTCCAGCCAAAATAGACGTGCGGGATCTTACCCGTCGCGTCCCGCAAGTGAAGCAACAGCGCGGCGATCGCGTTGGGTACGGCCGGTGATTCCGTTCGCAGGATCTTATACCCGTCGACGTCGACGCCGCGAATTTTTAACCCGCCGCTGAACTCTGAAGCGTCGCCGAGATCGATCTCATAGAACAAAACCGGATCGGTTGCCGGGATGTGATTGTCGATCCTCTTTTCGTGCTCCTTGAATCGGTATTCCCCGACGTTTCCGACCTCGCGCCGATTCGTTACGATCCGGATTTCACCTTCGGCGGCTTCGTCGATAAACTCCTGGGCCTTGGCGTCAAACTCGATTGCATCGACGCGAAGCTCTGTAGTACGCAGCGCCCGGGAAACAAACGACGCCGCAATTATGCCAAAAATAAACAGCGAGGCGATCTGAATTCCGCTGGGCTGCTCGACGATATTTACAATGGTCGTGTATATGAAAACTACGGTGATACCCAGATAAAAGATCCACGAGCGCTCTTGCCGCTTTCTTGAAGAAATCGTCACTGCCGCGGCGGCGGAGGTCATCAAGACCAAAACGCCCGTCGCATACGCACCTGCTTGAGCATCGACCTCGGCGCGAAACAGAACAGTGACCAACAGGCAAATTCCGGTAAAGATCAGAACAAGCGGCCGCGTCGCCCGTGCCCAATCCGGTGCCATTCCATAACGCGGCAAGTATCGCGGAACGATATTCAAAAGGCCGGCCATCGCCGACGCGCCTGCGAACCAAAGAATAAGGATCGTCGAAACGTCGTAAACAGTTCCGAAACCGTGCCCCAGATATTGGTGAGCCAGATACGAGATCGCACGTCCGTTCGCTTCACCGCCCTCGCGGATTTTTTCCATCGGAATCAGCATCGACGTCACGATGCTGCTGCCGACGAGGTAAAAGCTCATTATGAGCGCTGCTCCCGTTAGCAACTTCTTCCCGTTTCGAATTCTACCGTCGAGATGCACTTTGGCATCAGCGGGCAGTTCGGTGTCGTCCACGCGAGTTGCGTGCAGCAGTCTCATCTGATCGAGATGCGGAGCGGCGACATCGCTCTTCACAAGCGGCATAACGACTACACCAGTTTCAAATCCCGAGAGGCCGAGTGCCAACTTGGGAAAATAAAACATCGAGGCAAGAAATATCCAGATCAGGCTGCCGCCGACGCTTGAATGTGACCACACGGCCGCCTGCCAGTTTCCAAACACGTCGGGATGGACCCAGATCTCATAGAACCCGTACGCAATGGCGACGAAATTCAGCGTCAGATATATCGCGACGATGCCAACCGCGATGCCGATCGCTTCGTTGAACCCACGCAGAAAAACCGCACCGAGCATTCCGATCAGGATGAACGTGACAATGATCTTGTGATCGAGAAACTGAAGATTGTGACCGACGAACGGGTTCTCGATTATGTGGGCAGTCGCGTCGGCGGCCGAAAGCGTAATCGTAATGATAAAGCTCGTAGCGACGAAACCGAGCAACATCAGAACGAACATCTTTCCCTTCCAGCGGGAAAGAAGCTTCTCGAGCATTGAGATCGAGCCGTCACCATGCGGGCTTTCCTCGGCGACTCGTCGATACATGGGCAGCGCTCCGAACAGCGTCAGCAAAACCAGCACGAGGGTTGCGAACGGGGAAAGCGCACCGGCCGCCAGCAAAGCGATACCCGGCTGATAACCCAGCGTCGAAAAATAATCGACGCCGGTCAGGCACATCACCTTCCACCACTCGTGTTCGTGATGCCGACCCTCAGGCTCATGCGGGCCTTCGATCTCGGCGACCTCGTTAAAGAGCCAGCGTGTAAAACGGCCTCGCTTGCGAGATTTCATACTCTCTAAAACAAAAAGACCGCCCGACGAAATTGCCTGCGGTTCCCTCTCTCCCTTGCTCAGTCTCGTTCCGTTACCTGCACGTTGTGTCGACAACTATTCGCACTTAAAGAAACAAAATAAATTCTACGCTTATTGGGATTCAGGTCAAGTAGTAGAGCGAGTGACGAGTGACGAGTGACGAGTGATGAGTGATGAGTGGACTCAGACTCCCCTTCCTACGAACGAGGTTAAAATATATGGGCGGCGTCTCCCACTCCGCCGCCCGTTTGGTCACAAGTCCTCACCCCTCGTGACCGGATGTTCACCGGGGAGGTGAACATTCCGATTATGCACACTGTGTATGAAAATGCAACGTTTTAGTTTTGGTGGAGATTATTCGTCGAAAGACGCGAAACTGGCCCACGGATTAGTGAAATTATCGATCGTAATGCCGCCGATCATGGCCTTTTTGCCGCCGAGTTCGGACTCGGCAAAGATCGAATATTCGCCCCTCGCCGCTCGCTCAGTGACGCGGACTTCCAGGCTGAGGACACTGATGTCTTCGCCGTAATCGAGAGACCGCATCGAGCCAGGGACGACCGACAGGTAAGGCGAGGTAAAGCTGACCAAAAGTTTTTTCGGATCGAGGTTCCGTCCGCCGAGATAAATGATGTACGAACGTCCCGGCGACAGTGCGACCGCCACTTCTGAAAGTTGGCCGTTAAAGCCAATATAGTTTAGTTCAAAATCGCGAGTGCCCGAGACGAACTTTGCATTGATAGTCGACGTCTCACCGCTCACGACAACGGCTTCGCCAATCTCACGCGCCGGCAGCGCATTTTTTACTCGGCCGGTATCCTGTGCAAACACACGATACTTCCCGGGACTTATGCCCGAAAACTTAAATTCGCCATCGGCGGCTCTTGTGCTTGCTTTAACACCGCCATTCGAATCTTCTATCCAGACGTCGATCGCCCGAGAGGCTTTCGCAGCAACAGTAATGCGACCCTCGATACTCCCGCAGCAATCGATCTCGTCACCTCGAACTCCGTAGATGGCACGTGCCGCCGCAATATCGTCCGCAGACAGGGTTCGCGACGTAAAGTTCTGCAGTCCGAACACGCCATTCTTACCGTAGTTCGCATGCATCGTAGAGCCTAAGACCGCGGAGTGCGAAAGGCCGAGCAGATGGCCGATCTCATGCGTCAGCGTGCTCTCGAGATCAAAGGTGCCAAGTGTGCCGTCGGTCGAAAATTGAAGATACGGATTCAGGACTATGTCTGCCTCGGTGATCGTCCCGCGCCGGTTGTAAAAGACGCGTGTAGTAGCAGCGGCGTTCTCGGGATCTTTGGCGAAGAGCAAAACATTTTCCGGTGTCGCAGCGATCGTCAGAAGGTTGACCCCATCGCCCGCAAAGCCTGCTGGGCTCGCACTCTGCTTGTCCGACATGATCTCCTGAAAATCGATATTGACGACATCGGACCATGCATCCATGCTGCGCTTAATGGCACCGGCCACATCGCTGTCGCGCTTGATATTCGAACTTTCGCGAAGGATCGATGTCGAGACGGCGATCCGGACGGATCCAGCCTTCCAACGCAGATTCGTGACGCGCTCATCGCCGACCAGCGTAGCGGGATTCGCAACGACGGACGAAACCGCTGCCAAAAGCAGCCATGCGATCATCAATTTTCTGAATCGAACCATCCGAATCTCGTTATTCTTCGGTAATGAAACCCTCGATGTCCTCGCGGCCAACGCTCTCTAGGTCGGAGAACGCGACGATTACGAGAAGCACCACCAGGGAGATAGTCGCCAAAACGTACAGGATCGCGATCTGCTCAAGGTAAATAAGGGTTCCGATAACGATCGCAACAACGAAAAGCCACAGCAGGGCCATCATTCGTCGGCTTAATTTGCTTTGTTTAGCTGCCATAAAAAAGAAAATCGCCCGTTAAACGCGGGAACGATCTATATGATGTATTGAAACAAATTTCAGTGGTTTCGACAAGACTTGAGTCTAACGAGTCTAACGAGTCTAACGAGTCAAGCGTCGGTAGTTACGTGACTCGTTAGACTCGTTAGACTCGTTAGACTCGATAGACTCGTTAGACTCGTTAGACTCGTTAGACTCACCAGACTCGATAGACTTCCTCAGTCGACAACACGTAGCGGAAGACGCGAGAGAGTGAGTGTCAGGGGAACGCCTTTTTCAATCACTGGAGGACGAGATCGCGCCGGTTTTCCCTTTTGCGGTACGTCGATTATATCGAAGGCCTTCAGAACCGGATCGTCCACCTGGCCAGCGACGATCTTCTGAAGATCGGCCGGGATCACTTTTGTTTCGCGCGCTTCGCGGCGGAAGATGGTAATTTTCGCGTTCGCCTCTTTCGCGAGCCCGCCGGACATCGCTATCGCTCGTGACAAGGTCAACTGATTGCGAAGGGGAATCTCCTGGGGCGCATTCACGCCACCGATAACGTAAACGGGCAAGGCTTCAGATACGGTGACAATGTCGCCGCTGAGAATTAGAGGATTAGCCGCCTGATCCCCGCGAAGGATTTCCGCGATCCGAATGTTGAGTGTTTCTGGGGCGGCAGTACGACTGGCCTTAACAAACTCGCCTTCGCTGTTCTTGCGAGGCTCCGTGCAATTCAGGTTTGCGGGTCGAAAGATGGAGATGTCCCCGCTCGAACGGTCGGTTATTCCGCCTGACAGGACCAAGAGTTCGTTGAGATGAACCTTTCGTTTGATCTGAAATCTCTTCGGCGATCGGACTGCTCCGCTTAGAAATGCGACCGCACGGTTAGAACGATCCAGAATTCGCACGGCAACATTCGGATCGCGAAGCGTTTTTGTCAATTCTCTTTGAATCGCGGATGAGAGGTCGGCTTCGGTCTGACAGAGGCCGTAGATAGGATCGGCGATGGTATCCAACCCGTCCAGAAACCCGTCCGGCGTCAATGATCCCCGCCAGTCGAATTCATAGCTGCCGATCACATCAACCTCTATGAGGTCGCCAAAATGAATGAGATTAGCTTGATCGCCTTGCGCAAAAAGGCTTCCGGACGCGAAAACGATACTGAGTAAAGTTGGGAGGAAATACCGCAGTTGTCTTCGCATTTTTCCCTATCTTACCCTCTCACTCGCTACTGTCCAACAAATACTATTATCAAGATTATTCAACGGCAGCCTTTTTCTTTCGCTTAAGCCGCATGTTCTTGGAACTAACCGTACCCGGCACTGCAAACCCTTTGAACTCGAGGTTGCAATTATCGCATAGCAAGTAGTAACGAAAGAGTGCCTTCGACCAGATCGGAGTCAATCTATAGCCACGCCTGACGCGCGAACTGCGGCATTTTGGACATTTTTGCGAAATCATTGCGTGGTATTCAAGGTCGGATCAGGAGTCGGTCAGGCGTTTTTGGATCTTAATTATCTCCTCGTTAATGTGATCCCCAGCCTCGCTTTCCGTATCGGGATTGTCACGCTGAAGAAAGAAGAGTGCGTCTTGATAGAGATTCAACGCCCGTTTATGGTTGCCTTTGAACGCGGACCGGGCAGCCCTTTCCATCAAATCCGAGATCCTTATCGACGAGACGAGCCGCTGCAAAACTATTTGCGACTCAAGCAGCGCGGGCTCGTGCGGGTACGCCCGCAACGCGAATTCGACGACACCGAGCGCCGAATGAGTTGATTCAAGCTTCTCGGCAATCTTATCACGCCTGCCCGCCTCCTGTGTCTGGGCCCTGGATTCGATCTCGGCCCATTGCAGCATATGGTAGTAGTGGTATCGGCCGGCGACGTCCGTCCCACGACGCAATGCCGCGATACGCGGAGAACCGGCCCCGACGTTTGGCAACTCGCGGGTCACGGCGGCAAGATATTCGTCACAAAGCTCGAAAACCTCGCGGTGACCCTCAGCAAACCGGCCGAGCACCTTCGCGGCTTCGGATTTCCGAGAAATTTCACTGAGGATAGACGCATTTCGCTCAAGTGTTAGCTTCGCCGGCTCGCGTTCGCGGACGCGTCGCGCAATCCCTTTCACGCTTTGGTCGATGTGTTGCTGGGAAATGAGATAACGACGGCGAGCATCGCGGAGAATGACCTCGCGAAGAACTACGGCCGAACCCAATACGATCGCAGCGCCTACTCCCGCCGGGATCCACGGCGTCTGGTCATGTCCATCGTTCAGGATCCCCCACACTAAAAAGAAAAACGCTATGGCGACGGAGGCCGTCAGCATGTAATAGTTAGACGCCGGCAGCCAAAATGGCCGCCGGTGTCGTGTAAATTCGCCTCTATAACGTTGCATCAAATCGCCGGATGGTATGAAATCGAACAGATTTCGCGATTGCAACCATACTGAGATCTTTGCCGCGAATTGTCAATTTGTTCTAGTTAGAGTCTTTCGTCTATCTGCTATAATTTCGCCCGATGCGCAAGAGAAAACAAAATGCTGAAAAGCGGCCTGTCTTCGATTCCATAAGAAAGCCGACGGCTCCGCCAGCCAAAAAATTCGGCGATGAAAAGCCCGAGGAGATCGCCCGGCCATCCCTTCGAAAGACAAAACACAAGAGTAAGGTTGATCATACAAATCGCGATGTCGATTTTTAGGAAGAAAGAGCAGGAAACGCCGGTTGTTAAGAGGGTGTGGGCACGGCCTGAAATGCAGGTGACCTTTCGTGCCGAGATAATGCCGGGCCGTAGCCGCGAGGAAAGGACCTATCGGATCAAAAGCGTGCGCCCGAACGGCCGAGTCACACTCTACGATTTTCCCGACGAACACCGGGAAGGTGAATTCGAGCAGATAAATTTCTTACGAGGATTGGTGAAGTAGTCGGACGATCTCACCATTCGTAGGCCTTTCCCACCTCAAGGACCGTCAAACTATTCAGGTTGAGCCGGGCTATCTGATCAACTATCGTTTCCCGAAACATCGGCTTTAGATTCACGACAAAGACCGGACAATTTCGATCGCACTTCTCCAGCTCGAGCGCCATTCGTCGCGGTGTCAGGTGATGCGAAACGACCGCTAACTCGTCGAGTTCATCGGGAAAAGCACACTCAAGCAGAATTGCCGACATATCATCCGCAGCATTGACCAGGCCCCAAAATCCCTCCGTTCCTGCCGTATCCCCGCTCAATGCGATCGTCGTCTTCGAGTCCGAGATCAGGAAACCCGTCGATGGAACTTTATGATTGACCTCAATCGCGCGAAGCGTCAGGTTCCTGACTGTAAATTCCTCGGCCTCGCCGAAGGCTTTATACTTTAGTACAGGCCCGATCGAGTTCGACAGCTCCGAAAATCTCGGATACACGGACCAGTTGAAAATGTCACGCTCGAGCGTATCGATTACCGGTTGGGTGGCATGCACCGTGATCGGTTCCGTCAACGTCGAAAAAAGATCATCGATGAAGAGCGGCAGTCCGGCGATGTGATCGAGGTGAGCGTGGGTCAGCACGACGTTCCGAATTTGGCGTTGCTGAAGTGGGCTTACCGCCATCGCCAGACTGCCGGCGTCGATCGCCACCGCGTCGTCAATAACGAAGCACGTCAGATGCTGTCGCGACGAAGCTCCGGCACCAGTAAATGTACTTGGAAGTAGTTGAAGCTTCACTTTGGATTACCTCGCACAGGTCTGGGCGCGGCCGCCATCGATCTCATATGTCGCACCTGTAATCCACGAAGCTTTTTCCGACGCGAGATAATAAATAAGCTCCGCGACCTCCTCTGGTTCTCCCGGACGTCCGATCGGGTGGGTTTTCTTCGCATTATTGAGAAACGCCTCGTACGCCTCGTCGCTCATCCCGCCGCGCTTGTGAAGATTGGTAATTACGACCCCGGGGTTCACCGCGTTGACCCGAATTCCCTTCGGAGCGAGCTCAAGTGCCGCACAGCGCGTTAGTTGGTCCGTTGCCGATTTCGAGACGCAATATGCCAGTACGTTTGGAAACGCCCTGGTTCCCGTTACGCTCGAGACATTCACAACATTTCCCTTGGTAGCGGCTAGATGCGGCACGCACTTTTGCATCAAGTAGAACGCTGATCGCAAGTTTACGTTCATCATCGTGTCCCAGTCATCTAGCGTCGTGTCTTCTATACTGCCGGTTTTGATTATCCCAGCCGCATTGATAAGCGCGTTAATGCCGCCAAAATTATCGATCGTCTCAGAAACCAGTCGGTCGACGTGGAATACCTCGGTAATGTCGCCCAGATGGATTCGGACCGACCCGTCCGAATTGCGAGCCTCATCCCGCAGCAAATTAAGTTCGATCTCATTTCTACCGAATGCAACAACCTTCCAACCATTTCTTGCGAACAGGAGCGCGGTGGCGCGGCCAATTCCGCTGCTTGCGCCAGTAATGACGGCGACATTATCCTTCATATCTTTTCCGAAACAAAGAATTCCAGGTTGGGCGTTAGGATATCAATGATTTCGCAATACTTTCAAATACGAAACTTGACGATGACGTGGCTGGTTTTTGCAGTAAAAAGGCGCTCCCATTCAGGAAGCGCCCTTAACGCCTGACTTGCTGTGTTTGATTAGAGTTCGCTTGGCTGCGGGCCGGGGTTAAAAAACTTCTCTATCGCGACCTTCGTTTCGTCGCGCTTTCGCGCCTGGAGATCATTGACCCAATTCGTTACGTTCGACACGACTTCACGGGCAGAGGCTCTTTTCGACTTGGTCAAAGTCTTGACGGGTACCTTGATGGCATCCCTTTTTATGACCTTAATCTTCATTTCCCTTTTCACTATTGCTTTCCTCCTTGTTCCTACCGTGTATGTATGAATTTAGTATGTAAATCTTGTCGGTTGACCCGATTATTCCACTACCAAACGATAGAGCAATTGGTATGCCGGCTTTTAGACGAAGCCGGCTTTATATTTTTGCGAAGCGAATAAAGCTATTCTCAAGATCGAGCCGGGTTCTTTGCATCTTGCAAACCATCACGCGATATTTTGCATTTCGCTACTTTCGGATAACGAAGGCGATCGCACGATTGTTCGCTCTATTTTCAATCAAAGCCCCTATCTGTCGATTGCCCGGCTATAGAACGCTCCCCGAGCCGCAACTTGCGATCAACGGTATGGACATTGCTTTTCGACCAGTTAATGACCGTTACCGACTTACTGATCATTTACCTGACATTCGGAGCCCCCTTGGCCGTTTACAAATATTTGCAAAACCGAGCTATCGATATTCGACGAAGAATCGTCGTCTCGATCTTCACCTTCTTCTTTTGGGTGCCCGCAGCAGTCGAGATCGGGTACCTCTATCTAACTAACGCGTCCTTCGAAGTTGGATTCGTATCACGGCGGAATTCGGATGCGACAGATATAAAGCTTAGTGAGATGCGTGAGTTGGTCAGTGCCCAATTGATCAAGCTTGCACGAGTTTCCAATCTCCATGATCTCCGCGAGATCCTGGATCGATATGCGGGTCTCGCTGATGCTGTCAGAAACTCGATCGATAAAACCTCGTTCGGACACCCAATATTCGAAGCCGCGGGACGGGAAAAGAGTGCTCTGGGATCACTATGTTTGATGAGACGCAACCTGCGTCAGCTCGAACGACATCACATTCAAGCACGTCGAGATCTTGTGTTTATGTTTGGTCAGATCGGCGGCGGCGGGCACGAGGCCCTCGAAACGATCGAGATGGGTAAGGAATTAGCCCGGCAATTAGGCGACGATGAAACCGTCGAGGAATTGCATGCATTGAAAGTTAAAAAGGGTGAAGTATGGAAGTCGGAACAGCTCGAACACGCTCAGAGCATTGCAGCAGGTCCGCCGATAGTGATGACCGCATCGTTGAGCAACGACTAGCGGCACTCTTAAAGACCAACGCCGAAATTGCCTTTGAAAAGGCCGTGTACCGCAGTGAGCGTGAGCGGCTTGATGCCGACCTTATGACGTGTCCGATCGCTTCGAAGAATGCCTTCGCGTATTTCGGGCTGATGATCGGCTCATTGCCACCGTTTGCCCTGGTCCTAAAGATCATCGGTGAATCAATGCCCGCGGATCGGATCCCGATGATGTTCCTCATCCTGCTAGCAGCAGCCGGGGTCGTGACCGGAGTCGCCGGTTACGCATCCGCACGTTTCATCCCGTCAGCCATCGATCGCGTATCGAACTTTCGACTTCCGAATCGGGTCGCGCTATTAACACTGATTGGCTTCGCCTGGGGCGCCGTTTCAGGAGCTGTCGGCGGTCTATTCCTCTTTATTGTTGGAGCCATCTTCGCCGGCATCGCGGGCGGGGGTATAGGCGCTCTGACGTTGCCGATTCTGGTCGTTTTTCACTCAGCCTTGCGCCGAGGTGACTTCATCGAGATCAAACATTTCCTTCCGATCGCGTTCGGAATTACGCTCTCGCTCTGTGCACTTATTCTGAGTTTGTAATTTTTTAACGCCCCATTTAATCTTCTCGTAACATTCCCTTGGAATAATTTAACCTCGTGGCATCGCGGTGCCATCCGATTTGACTACGAATGAGATCTCTTCTGCTTGTCTTGTTATTGGTAGCGGGCTCTTCAAATTGGGCGACGGCCCAAACCACCGTGCCGGAATCGGAATTCCAGGTGTGGAATGAAACCGTCTTCTCACTTCCGGTTCTTCGAACAAAAGATACGAAAGGAAAGAGCGTCGAGCGCCTTTCGCTTCTTCTCATCGGATCGGTCAGATTAGGCCAGAATCGGCTTGTTCCGGTAGACAAGCGAATTGGGGGCGGATTCGATCTCGTGTTAAATAAGAGTTTCAATTTCTCGCCGACCTATGTATACGTCGCCGCTCAGCCCAGGCGGGGCCGACACGATTTCGAGCACCGGATACGCTTCGACCTTACTTACACAAAGAAATTCGAACACTTCTCCATTAAGGATCGAAGCCGTATCGAGTATCGCGGTCGAAACTCTCGCGAAGACTCCGTTCGCTATCGAAATAAATTCACGTTCAGTTACCCCGTCAAGCGCGACGGCAAAGAGCTTTTCGCTCCGTTTATTGCTGACGAGCCATATTATGATTTCGCGGCGAAGCACTGGTCGCGAAACGATCTCACGCCCGGCATCTCAAAAAAGTTCAGCAACGGCTTGTCGGCGGATTTCTTCTACCTTTGGCGGCATAACCGAACCGGTCTACCCGCCGACGTGCATGCCGTCGGGGTCAACCTAAAGGTCAAACTCAAATAATCCCGAAGGCTTTGCTTGCTCTTCGTGATTCGGTCTATGCTCTAGGTCGTGCTCGTTCTGCTCCACCTCTTCGCCCTTTTTCTCCTCGTACTGCTCGGGTTTTATGTTTTTGTCGCCGACCCGAGAAGCCGTGCAAACCAGACGTTCGCCGCATTCATAGCATTCCTCGCTCTCTGGACCACAAAAGATCTCGTCTTCTGGAATTTTCACGATGCCGGGGTCGACGCCGGCTGGTGGGCCGCGGCCAGTTTTACGATCGCCCTCTTGATGCAGTTTGCACTGGTTGTCTTTGCCTGGGTGTTTCCGGAAAACGCGCGGACCCCAAAGCGTAGGGCGGCAATCTTATTCGCTCCGGGCCTCGTCCTTATTCCCGCCGGGCTACTCGGCTTTCTCTGGCAAAAGGCGGCTTTCGATGACGGCCGGTTCGTGATCGATCTTTCTCCACTCGCCTACGTCTTCGTGGCGTATGTCTATTTCGTATTTTTCTATGGCGGTTCTGTGCTGTACTACAAATATCGAAAGTACAAGAACACGCAACGGGGACAGCAGGTCGGAGCGATCCTTTGGGGTTTGGTGATCACGGGAATTCTCAAGACACTCGCCAACATCGTACTTCCGTTTTTCGGTGTTTACGATCTCCTTCCCTACAGCTCGATTTTTGTTCTGCCGGGCGTCGTCATCTACGCCTACGCGATCTCGAATTTCAAACTCTTCTCGCTGCAAACGGCTCTCGACCAGTTTCGGCTGTTTCCGATCACATACAAGATCGCCCTAAGCATCGCCTCGGTAGCGATCGCGAGCTTTGTTGTTTTCCAGCTGCCGATCGTCTGGTGGTCATTTCAAGACGGCGTAACGGCCGACGGCTGGAGGCGATATCTGGTGTTTAGCGTAGTCTCGGCGCTTGTGCCGAACCTTTTGCTTCTGCTGCTCGTCGTACGAACTATCTCGCGGCCGCTGCAGCGGATCACGGTTGCGGCGGTGCAGGTCATAAAAGGCGACTATGGAACGGAAGTCGATCTTAGAAAAAGCAACGATGAGATCGGCCTGCTCGCAGATTCATTCAATGAAATGAGTCGAAAGATGGCTTCGGATATCGAAAATTTGAGTCATATGAATGAGCAGCTTCTGCGAGCCAATAAGCTTGCAGCGATGGGTACGCTTGCCGCTGGCGTTGCTCATGAGGTTAACAACCCGCTTGCGTCGATCTCGTCGCTGATCCAGATGATCCGATCGGAAAACGCCACGGCGGACATTAACGAAAGACTCGAGCTGATCCAGACGCAGATCCATCGGATAACCCGCGTCACGAAAGACCTGACCGACTTTGCCCGGGCACGCCCGGCCGCCAAGTCTGCCGTGGATATCAATCGTGTTATCAAAACCGCCTTGCGTCTGGCCGAATTCGACTCCAGTTTTCAAAAGCTGAAAATCTCCAATCGAGTGTCGTCGGATCTGCCCGAAATACTCGCCGATGCCGATCAACTGCAGCAGGTCTTCCTGAATATTTTTTTGAATGCTCGGGACGCGATGCCTGACGGTGGCGAGCTAACGGTCTCGACCCGCAGCTCGATCGATGAGATCTCTATAGAGATCAGCGACACGGGCGCGGGCATCGCCGCCGTCAACACAATGGATATCTTCGACCCTTTCTTCACGACCAAGCCGCCCGGTCAGGGCACGGGACTGGGTCTCGCTGTCTGTTATGGAATCGTGACGGCCCACGGTGGGACACTCGAAGTTAGACAAAACGGTGGCGGCGGGGCAACCTTTGTAGTGACGCTGCCGGTCGCTTGACAGTCATTAAGATTCGTAGCAATTTAACTCTACACTCCGCGTTATCAAATCTTTTCAAACGAGGGCCGGTTTCGATGAAACAACTTTACCTGTGCGTTGCAGCAGTGCTGCTGATGACTTGTCCGCTGCTTGGCCAATCGAGGCCAATTGCATTCATTAATGCCCGCATTATTCCCATCGCGGGTCCGGTGATCCCACACGGAATTCTTCTGGTCCAGGACGGAAAGATAATAGCGGTCGGCCCTTCCCACACTATACGTTTGGCCGCGGATGTCGAGAAGATCGACGTCGCCGGCAAAACGATAATGCCGGGCCTCGTCGATTCACACAGCCACATCGGCAGCGGTTCCGGAGCCGACGCTTCGGGCCCGATTCAGCCGGACGTTCGGCTTCTGGATGGAATTAACGCCCGTGCGTCGAGCCTCCAACGCGCGCAGAGCGGCGGTATCACCACCGTAAACGTCATGCCAGGCTCGGGCCATCTCGACAGCGGCCAGACACTTTATCTAAAACTCCGTGACAACGCCGTAAAGATAGATGATCTTCTCATCCTCGGCCCGGATGGAAAGTACGCCGGCGGAATAAAGTTCGCTAACGGAACGAACTCGATCCGCGCGGGCGGCGGAACGTTTCCCGGTACTCGCGCAAAGTCGGCCGCTCTCATTCGCGAGCAGTTCATCAAGGCTCAGGAGTACCGGGACAAGATAACGAAGGCGGGCACCGATACGACCAAGCTTCCGGCCCGGGACCTCGCGATGGAAGCCCTGGTGGAGGTGCTCGACGGCAAACGGACGGTCCATTTTCACACACACCGTCACGATGACATCCTCACGGCGCTGCGATTGCAGAAGGAGTTTGGCTTTCGAATCGTACTGCAGCATGTCTCCGAAGCCTGGAAAGTGGCGGACGAGATAGCCAGGGCAAAGGTTCCGGCATCAATAATTATGATCGACTCGCCGGGCGGAAAGCTTGAAACCGTCGACCTAAGTTTCTCGAATGGTATGGCGCTCGAAAAAGCCGGAGCTCTTGTCGGGTTTCACACGGACGACAGCATCACAGATTCGCGCTGGTTTTTGCGCTCGGCGGGTCTTGCGGTTCGTGCCGGAATGTCATACGACAAGGCCCTGTATGCAATGACGATGGCAAACGCGATCATGCTCGATCTCCAGGATCGAGTCGGCTCGCTCGAACGTGGCAAGGACGCGGACTTCATCATTCTTTCGGGTGAGCCTCTCAGCGTTTACACACACGTTCTTCAAACCTGGGTCGAAGGCAAGAAAGTTTTCGACCGGGCCGACCCGAAGGACTATCTCATTGCGGTGGGCGGACTCGGTGCGACAAATGACGGGGACGCCGGACATATAGATTGTTTCGACGGCGATATCGGAGGAAACTAGTAGTGAAAAACGAAAAACTAACAACTAGGAACGTCGCGTTATTCTGTCTTTTGCTTTTCACGTTTCACTATTCACTTTTCTCTTGCTCTGCACAGATCGCCGTCAAAGGAAATGTTGTCTGGACGATGGCCGGCGATCCCATCTCAAACGGAGTTGTTCTCATCAAGGATGGCAAGATCGAGGCGGTGGGACCGGCATCGAGTATCTCCATCCCGGTGGGGTATCGCATTATCAACGCAAACTACGTTACGCCGGGCCTTATCGACGCACACAGCGTCGTGGGACTAAACGGATATTTGAACCAGCCGCATGACCAGATGGCACTAGACGGTGGAGCGTCCATTCAGCCCGAACTGCGTGCGATCGATGCGTACAATGCGCAGGAAAGGCTCGTTGAGTGGATCCGTGAATTCGGTGTGACGACGATTCATACCGGGCATCAGCCATCAGCACTAATCTCGGGTCAGACGATGATCGCAAAGACGTGGGGAAAGAGTGTCGACGAAGCAACGATTGTTCCGACTGCGATGGTCGCGGTGACGATTGGCGACGGCGGAAATGCTGGGCCGGGGAAATCGCCGGGCACACGTGCAAAGCAGGCGGCGATGCTTCGTGCGGAGTTGATCAAGGCGCAGGAGAATTCAATAAAGAAGGAGCCGGCGAAGGATCTGAAGTCCGAGATAATGCTTAGTGTGATCAAACGAGAGATCCCGCTGCTCATCACCGCCCACCGAGCACAGGATATTCTGACCGCTATTCGCATCGCGAAGGAATTCAATCTCCGAATCGTGCTCGACGGTGTCGCTGAAGCACATATGGTCCTTAACGACATCAAAGCCTCCGGCTTCCCCGTGATCGTTCACGCAACGATGGCCCGAGCGGGCGGCGAAACCGAAAATCTGTCCATGGAAAATGCTTCCCGGATCCGTGCAGCCGGAATCCCGGTTGCGCTACAGAGCGGCTACGAGAGCTACGTCCCGAAAACGCGCGTCGTTTTGTTTGAAGCGGCGATGGCCGCCGCGAATAACCTGCTGCCGGCCGAGGCGATGGCAATGATAACGATCAACTCTGCTCGAATATTGGGTATTGAAAATCGTGTCGGCTCGCTCGAGAAGGGCAAGGACGCCGACATCGCGATGTATAATGGCGATCCGTTCGAATTCACGACGCAGTGCACCGGTACGATCATCAACGGACAGGTTGTTAGCGACGTCATCAGGTAGCAAGTCAGAACCGCCTGCGGGTAGCGGGCGGTCGAAGGTTCAGATTGAGAACAACGCTGTTTCTGGTCGAGTCTCGACCACCCGCTTACGCTGGTGGTACTGACTCTCGAACCCGCATCCGTTAACGTCAAACAAAATACTTTTATGCTCGCAACTTTATTTTTGCCATTGCTCCTTCTATTCCAGGCACCGGGAGTTACGCCTAAGCCGACCGAAACACCCAAACCCACTGAAACACCGGCCGTTCAGAACGAGGAACCGCCGGTCGTTACAAAGCACACGGCACGGGTCAGCGGACGAACTCTGAATTATACGGTCACCGTCGGCTTTATGCCGATCAAGAATGCGACCTCGGGCGAGACTGAGGCTCGAATGTTTTACATGGCGTACACGCTCGACGGCGTTAACGATCCGAAGACGCGCCCGCTGATGTTCTCATTCAACGGCGGGCCCGGTTCCGCAAGTGTGTGGCTTCATCTCGGTGCTCTTGGGCCCCGCCGCGTAAAGATGCTCGACGACGGGATGATGCCGCCGCCGCCGTACGAGATGGTCGACAATGATCAAACGTGGCTTGATCAGACAGATATGGTGTTCATTGATCCGGTCGGAACCGGATATTCGCGCGCGACCAAGCCGGAGTTTGCGAGCAAGTTCTTTGGTGTCAATGGAGATATCGAATCGGTCGGTGAGTTTATTAGATTGTATCTCGGGCGCAGCGAGCGTTGGGCTTCACCTCTATTTCTAGTTGGGGAAAGTTACGGCACGACCCGGGCCGCCGGATTGTCGAATCATCTCTTCGAACGCGGTATCGGGCTTAACGGGATAATACTGGTCTCGACGGTTTTGAACTTTCAGTCGATCCGCTTCGCCGAGAATAACGATCTTCCCCTCGTTTTGATATTCCCGTCTTACACGGCGACGGCCTGGTACCACAAACGCCTCCCGGCTGAGATGCAGCGCCAACCGTTGCGTGACGTGCTTAGGGAGTCCGAAGAATTCGCGGCAAATGTGTACGGACCGGCTCTCATTCGGATCGACCGCCTCTCGGCCTCGGAGAAGCAGTCATTGCTCGACAGGTTCGCTTCGCTCACGGGTCTGAGCCGCTCTTTCGTCGAACAGAATAATTTCCGTGTCGATCTGGGCGAATTCAACAAGGAACTTCTACGAGATCAGCGGCGAACGACGGGCCGCCTTGACAGCCGCTTTCTCGGCTTTGATAAAGATTCGGCCGGCGACAATGCAGAGTTCGACCCGAGCATGTCGGCGATCCGCACTCCGTACACCGCGGCTTTCAATGACTATGTCCGCCGCGATCTGAATTACAAATCGGATGTCGAATACTACATTCTCGGTGGCGGCGTCACGACTCCGTGGAACTGGAACACGAACAATGCCTATGCCGACACGTCGCAGGCGCTGTCGTCAGCAATGCGGAAAAATCCGTATATGAAAGTGTTCGTCGCGAGCGGCTATTACGATATGGCGACGCCGTACTTCGCGGCGGAATACACCGTCTCGGCGATGAACCTCACCCCGCAGCTCCGGCAGAATTTTTCGTTCGGCTACTACGAGGCGGGGCATATGATGTACATCGAAAAGAACTCGCTGAAGAAGTTAAAAGACGATGTGAGCGGATTCATGCAGACGGCGTTGCGGAGATAAACAAAGTGAAAAGGTGAAAAAGTGAGAAAGAACTCCTCCTTCACCTATTCACTTTTTCACTTTTTCACTTTTTCCGTGTCCCGTCTTCCCTGCGATCAGATCGATCGCGTGCTGGAGAACGGGACGGATAACTTCAAAACACTCGGTTACCCCTTTCGGTGACCCGGGGAGATTAATTATCAGTGTGCCGTTTCGGATTCCCGCGATGCCGCGCGACAACATCGCCATCGGTGTCTTGGACGAGGTTTCCCGACGCATCGCTTCGGCCACCCCTGGAGCTTCGCGATCAATGACTGAGCGTGTCGCTTCGGGTGTGTTGTCGCGTGGAGAAAATCCGGTACCACCGGTTGTCAATATCAGATTCACGTCCTCACGCTCGGTCAATACATGAATCGTGTTCCGAATAACGTCGAGGTCGTCCGAGACGATAAGCTTGCCCGTGACTTCGGCACCGAGAGACAGTAGTAGCTCGGCAAGTGTCTCGCCTGAAGCATCGTTCTCGACCGTCCGAGTGTCACTTACAGTTACGATGAAAGCTAAGATACGTGTGTCGCTCATGCTGCTGTGGATTCGATCTTCTCCAAGTCTTGCTTGCGGTTACTATAAACCACGCTAAGCAGAACGCCGAAAACGACGAGCAGCATTCCGGCCAGCGACTCGGCGGTTTGCGGCTCGTTAAAAACCAGCGAGCCGAGCAGTAGTGCATAGATCAAGCCGCTGTAGTTAATGATCGCCACGCCGGCGACCTTTTCCTTCTGCAAGGCTCTCGTCAGAAATATCTGGCCCATTTGTGAGAAAACGCCGACGAGAAATAGATACAGCCAGTCCCAGCCGGTCGGCGTCCTCCATTCGAAGAACAAACTGATCGTTCCGACGATCACGCCGACCAGCTGAAAGTGGAGAACAATGGTCAGGGGATGTTCTTTCCCACGCAGGCTGCGGACGAGATTGTACGCCACGCCCGAACAAAATGCGGAAATGATCCCGATCGTCAGATAGAAAAGCGAGATGCGCGTGTCGATCTGCTCGATCAGCAACACGCCAGAAAATGCGATGGCGTAAAAGATCCATTGCATCGAGCGGACCTTCTCACTAAGTACAAAGATCGCGATGATGCTCGTGAATATCGGCGAGAGGTACTGGATCGTCATTGCCGATGCAAGCGGGATGTTCTGGAGCGTGGTGAAGAAGAGAAATAATGCGATGGTTCCGAATATGCCGCGCATCAAAAGCAGACTCCGATTCGAGCCGCGCCAATCAGCCTTCGCCCGATACAGCCCGATGATGCAAAACGTACTCGCGATCGTCGTTCGAAAGAAAACGACTTCCATCGCCGGGATATGCGACACCTGCTTTACAAAAACATTAGCCAGCGAAAAGGCGAGCGTCGACAAGAACATCGCGCGCACGCCTTCGGTAAGGAATCTATTTTCGTTGCTCAATGGGCGATCTTAGGGGTTTTCGATTTTGACGAGCATCCGCAGTCATCCGCGCATCCGCTTTTCGCAGAGAATGCGCGTCCCTTTTTCCACAACATGGTTCCGGCGTAAAACACGGCGGCTCCCAGAACTAACAACGCAATAATATTTTGAAGTTCTAACATTTCAATCAGTGGTCGGTGGTCAGTGGTCAAGTGCCTACTGCCTACTGCCTACTGCCTACTGCCTACTGCCTACTGCCTACTGCCT
>JBDTWZ010000010.1:0-33464 GCA_040006435.1 Acidobacteriota bacterium | reverse complement strand
ACCGTCCGGAAACCAAAGATAAGTTTTCAGATCGCACTTTCCTTTGTCGTTGAAGACGAGCCCTTCGCTTTCCAAAAAGCTTTGCTGCAAATTCAGCGGCATAGTCATTTTGCCGGTCGAGCAAGCACCTTGCGAATTGATAACGCGCTGCCAGGGCACATGTTCGGTATCGGCGCCGTGCATAACGTATCCGACGGTCCGCGGCGTATAACCCTCGCCAAGAATCTCTGCAATCTGGCCGTAGGTCATCACCCTACCCGACGGGATCTGACGAACTATCTCGTAAACACCCTCGCGGTAATTTTTATCGTCCGCTAGGTTCATCCTTTTCTTTCTTTGCGACCGTAGCGAGCTTGCGGGAAAGAAGAAGTTTCACGCGAAGCTCGCTAAGTACGCAGAGTTTGTCATTTCCGTCTCACCAGCAAAAACGAGATCAACCGCGGCGTTGTCGAGCGATCGCCATCATCGAACCACTCGTCTAACCTCTCGATCGAGAATCCGTTTCGGATCGCCGCGTTCGTATAATCCGAAACATGATGGGTGAAACATTCGGTAATCTGAACTCCATCCTGTATCTCAAATCTAGCCTTGCTGCCTTCTTACTGTTTGAGCGGATGCAGCTCGCAGATGTAAAAACGTCCACCGGGAGACAGAACTTTTTCAGCCTGCTCGAAAATGAAATTCAGGTCTTCGACGTGTTCAAGTATCAAACTGCACGTGATGAGATCGACGTTCGAATCGACAAACGACCACTCCGAACGCACATCGCCGATCCGAAACTCGACATTCGAATCCTTAACTTTGGCTTTCGCGACAGCCTGCATCTCTTCCGAGAAATCCACCGACAACACCTTCTGTTCCGCGCCTTCGGCAAGCCATTCTGTATTCTTTCCTGTTCCGCCGCCTAGCTCAAGAACGCGAGTGAGAGGAATGTCCGCTAGAACCGTTTCGCAAGCGAGTTTCTCAAGGTCGCGTGTCTTGTTCTCTACGGTGTCATAGGTCGCCGACCACTGGTTGTACAAATGCTTTGTGGACATAAGGCCAAATTGGAGGAAGCGGGGGACAAGCCACTCTTCCCAACCTGCGAATGTTCTAATCTTGAACGCGACACCGAGCTCAAGACGAGATCTACAGTGCGAGTAAGTAATAATTTCCGGTCAGGAAGAGGGCTTCCCCCCGCTTGCCTAGAGAGATCTCAATATTGTTCTCGCCGGAGCTCCGTCGCCGGTGCCGCCGACATACTTTAACGGCAAGCAGATCAACTCGTAATCCCCGGCCGGGACTTCACGAAGATCGAGGCCCTCGAGGATCACAACTTCTTTCTCAAGAAGCGTGATATGCACCGGATGCCCCGCGGCACCCGGTGCTTCGATCGAAAGATAGTCAATCCCGACGAGCTTTACTCCCGCATCGACGATCGCCCGGGCTGCGGGCTCGGTAATATGAGTAAAATCTGTTCGAAACCCATTCTCGGGCGCGTTCCAGAAATCAGAATTTCGCGTCTTTAACAACAAGCGTTCAATGCCGTCCAGCGGCGGCAGATGTTCGGCCCCAATAGCGATCACGCCACCGTCGATCTCAACAACACGGCATGGCCCGACGAGTTTATCGATGTCCAACTCGTCTACTCGCTTCGTTCCCTCGATAAAATGGTTCGGTGCGTCGACGTGTGTACCGGTGTGAGCGCCAAAGCATAATTTCGACACGTTCGCATTATCACCGCCGCCAATGCTCATAACGCTCTCAATCGTGACGAGCGGATCGCCTTTGTAAATTGGTACGTTCTCGCTTATACCCACCGTAACGTCGTAGATTTTCATCATCTCTAGAATAATTCAGCTGCGACGTCCAACAAAGTGTTGATAAGCGCGGCCCTATTTTGCTAGTAATAGAGTCATGATGCAGATTCAAAGAGACGAACATGGGCGGAAGGGCGCATTTTTTATTGAGGAAGACGGTGAATGGATCGCCGAGCTGACGTACTTCACGAACAGCGGGACGATGACGATAGACCACACCGAAGTTGACAAAAAGCTTCGCGGTGAAGGGATCGGAGAAGATTTGGTGAAGGCGGCAGTCGAATATGCACGGGAAAAGAATTTGAAGATCAAGCCGGCCTGTCCTTACGCAAGAAAGGTCATCGAGGAAACCCCGGCATTTCACGACGTGCTTGAATCGAAGCCGGCGTAAGACGACCACCAATGCTTGTAATTACGAAATTACGGAATTAAGTAATTATGTAATTAACGATCGATCGAACTATATCCGAGAGTGCAGACACCACGCATATCCGCCTCGAGCTATTCGAACACCGCGCCGCTCATCTGGAGTTTTCTCTATGGATCGATGCACGGGTCTGTTGAAATAATCCTCGACAACGCTCCGGCACGTTCGGCTGAACTGCTGGCTCAGGATCGTGTCGATGCCGCGCTGGTTCCCGTGATCGCTTATCAGCTTTTGGAAGGGGTTCGTCTCATTCCGAATGTCTGCGTAGGAGCGAAAGAAATGGTTCGAAGCGTCGCTTTGATCACGCGCGGAACCGAGCTCGCGGATGTCCGCTCAGTTTCGCTCGACACGTCGTCAAAAACTTCCGTCGTCCTGACCAAGATTATCTTTCGCGAATTTCTGGGATTTGAGCCCGAATGGCGCGATGCGGCACCTGACCTCGACGCTATGCTCGACGAGTCCGATTGCGCCCTGCTGATAGGCGATCCGGCGCTGGGAATTGCGGATCGCGGAACGCGGAATGCGGAATCTGCTGGGAACGTGCTCGACATGGAATCCAACGTGCCCCGTGATCTACAATCCGACATCGCAAATTCCGCATTCCGCACTCCGCCGTCCGCATTAAGAAAGTTTGATCTTGCCGAAATCTGGAACCGTCATACCGGTCTCGGATTTATTTTTGCGATGTGGATGACGCGTGCCGAACGGCCGCCGGTCGATTTCGCGGCGGCACGCGACGAGGGTATCGAGCGCATCGAGGAGATAGTTTCTAATTATCTGCCGGATATCGGGATCGGCGAAGACGATTTTAGGCAGTATCTTTCACAGAACATTTCGTACACGATCGATGACGCTCTGCAGCGCGGCATGCAGCTCTACTTCGATCTCGCTGAAAAACACGGCCTGTGCGAAAACATTCGCCAGCTTGAATATACGATCTGAAAACTATTGGGATATGAAGAATTTATTTTTACTGCTTTTGCAGCTTGTCGGGGCGGTGTGCGGTATCGGTTTTTTGCTCTCGATTATCGGGATCATTTGGGGCAAGCCCATGAGTCTCAAAGGTGCCGAGGTGCCAAACGATTGGCGAGCGGCCGTTTCATTTCTTATCGCGGCCTCGGTCTGTTTTGCGATCGCATATTTGGTCGATCGCAAAAAGAAAGCCGGGAATCAAAATAAACCCGACTGAAATAACAGAAACCATCCGGCGACGATCACGAAGATCACCAGCCCGATATCGTTCAGCTCAAATTGTCCCTCGTTCCTTTCCACGTTTCCGTTTCGCTGCAAACGAGCGTTCCTTCATCCTGTTACGCGATATCGACGCTGATTTCGTATCACGTTTGCGTCGAATCGATCCAATTGAGCGGAAAACCTTTCGGGGAACGAGGAAGTGGGTGGTTAGAAGATGGGCCGTTTTAGTTCAGCCTGTAGTTTATCCTCGATGATCTTTCCGTCATTCTGTTTGAGATGTTCGATGAAGATAAGGGCGGTGTGAATGCGCCGATCGATGTCTTTGACCTTGCCGACAAAATACAATATCGAGCGCTGTTTGCCCGGTGTAAGCGAGTGAAAAAGCTTGTCGCCATCGGGGTCTTGATCAAGCACTTCGCGTAACTCCTCAGGCATCGGCAGCCCATACTTACTCTCGTCTGCCTTCAGCTCCACCGCGATCCTGTCACCGTCGACGATCTTGAGCTTGTCCCGCTTTACTTTGTTCACGACGATCACGAAATCGCCATCGGACGGGAGCAGAGCGCATTGAAAGCTCTCGGTACCGTTGATAGTGCATACAACTCGCCGCGAACCGTCCTTTTTTTCGAACTTCTCGCCGATCTTCGCCTTGACGGGAATGAAATGCCAGCCGGAGTCGTACCCAAGCGACTTGGTCAAGCGAGTTGTGAACTTTAAGGGTTTCATTATCTTGCTCTGCGTGCTCCGCGAGCTCTGCGTTAGAAGAGACTATTTAACGCAGAGACCGCGGAGAACGCAGAGAAAACGCAAAGTTTGCTAGAATTATAAACGAATGGACACCGATATCCAGCCGATCTTGGACAAGGCTCTTGCCGGCGAAAGACTGACCGCCGACGACTGCACCGCGCTTTTAGAATCGAAAGACTTCGTCCGCGTTGGTCTCGCCGCACACGACATCCGCATGCGGCACAATCCGACGGACGTGGTCACGTACATCATCGATCGCAACATCAACTACACGAACATCTGTAACGTCGTCTGCACGTTCTGCGCGTTCTATCGACGGCCCGGAAAGCCTGATACGTACGTACACTCGATCGAGGAGATCGAGAAGCGCATCGACGAGACGATCGCACTTGGCGGAACGGGTGTGTTGATGCAGGGCGGACTTCATCCGGATTTTGATATCGAGTGGTATGAAGATCTGCTGCGGATTCTGCACGCAAAGTATCCTCGGTTTCAACTGCACTGCTTTTCGCCGCCCGAGATCCACAATATATCGCTGATCTCAAAACTCGACTACGTGACTATAATGCAGCGGCTGAAGGATGCGGGATTGAATTCGCTGCCCGGCGGAGGAGGCGAAATTCTCGATGACGAAGTTCGAAAACGCGTCTCAACAAAATGCAATACCCAGGAATGGCTTGATGTGATGCGTGCGGTTCACAGGGTCGGTCTTCGCTCGACCGCGACGATGATGTTCGGCATTGGCGATAAGATCGAGCATCGCGTGCGGCATTTGCAACGAGTCCGCGATGTTCAGGACGAGACCGGTGGATTCACGGCGTTCATCCCGTGGACATTTCAGCGAGAGAATACGGCGCTCGGTCGGAAGATCACCGAAGAACCGACGGGCATCGATTACCTGCAAATGGTCGCCGTCTCGCGTTTGTTTCTGGACAACGTCCAACACGTCCAGGCGTCGTGGCTGACGCAAGGGTTGAAACTTGGCCAGAGCTCGCTTCGTTTCGGCGCCGACGACATGGGGTCGATCATGATCGAGGAGAACGTTGTCTCCGCCGCGGGTGCCCACGTCGAGGCGAACGAACGCGACCTGCGATACCAGATCCGCGAAGCCGGGTTCATCCCTCAACAGCGCGACATTCTCTATAATTACATCGATCGTCCCGATATCGACGACCTTGATAAGAGCGACTCACTGAAGCTCAAGCAATTGAGCGTCGCGTTTGCGGATTAGATAAGACATCGCCTCCAATCTGAACCGTCTGATCAAAAATTTTCCTCATCTCACCCGTCCAAATAATCTGCGCCGGCCGGCACCTCAAGGTCTGCGGACGGCGCCCATTTTTGTGTAGCTATTCACCTGTAAGACAGATCTTTCCTCCGAGCTGCGCGTGTCCCAGAGGTTCCGCGAAGTTCGTATTTATATAAATGACACCGGTCGCTCCGGCGAATCTGCCAGTGCTGTTCGCCGGATCTATCCGCAGCATTCCCGGGCCAACAGCGATGGCGACATCGAACAGGTACACATCACTCGTCACCACCGTGCCTAAGCCAGTGGTGATCACGGAAACGCCCGTGAATGTGAACGATGTCGGGTCAGCCGTTGGCCTAACACTGTCTGCGCCGAAGGCCGTCGACACTGTTCCGCTAAGAATGCTCCCGTTGGCGATCACGCCGTTAGCTGTCCCCGGACCGAACATCACCGTCAGGTTGCCTTTCACCTGCTTGCAGGTTCCCGTTTCTGACTGTGCAAGAATTTCGTTCGCCGTTGCACCGAGGCTGAAGATCGCGATCAAGGACATCAGGGCCGTCACTATTTTGGTTTTTGTGTTCATTGTTTTTCTCCTATTTTGAAATGCGACGCTATGGATCGTTCGGAAATGCCGCCCGCGTCGTGTCCGACGACATGTCGCCGAGCGAGTGAATGCAAATCAAGACCTCGCCCGCCTGCGTTTCTATGAAATGAAGTGTTCGCTCCTCGAGCCTTTTAAAGATCATCGGCTTTCCGACACCGGCCACGATAGCCGCCTCGTCTGCCGTCACTCGACCGGTCCATCGGCAGCATTCGCGGCACCATTCGCTAAACGTTTGAGGACCCTGCCTGATTCTCAAAAATCGATGGGTCTCGATGGTAATTTCCGCCCTATTCTTACTTTTCATTTGCCGTGAATTCTGATTGAATCGGACTATTCTTTCGGATACCATGTAACGACGCCGCGGCCGGTAGGACCGTAAACTGCCGCTGTTCGCATGGCAGGAAGCGTAAGCCCGTTGGTTAGGTAAAGTCCTTTAAGAGTTCTAAAAACTTTCTATAAAAGTCCTA
Source organism: Acidobacteriota bacterium (assembly GCA_040006435.1). GTDB lineage: Bacteria > Acidobacteriota > Blastocatellia > Pyrinomonadales > Pyrinomonadaceae > OLB17. The sequence continues at coordinate 26,977 of JBDTWZ010000010.1, read as the reverse complement.
AAAGGTTAAATCGAACAATGATTCGGCGGTCAAAAGAGTTTTACGAGTTCGGCGAGTACGTGGTCGATGTTTCGGAACGCATCTTACTCCGCGACGGCGCAGTCGTGCCGCTAACTCCAAAGGTCTTCGACACGCTGTTATGCCTGGTGGAGAACCCCGGTCATATCCTGAGTAAGGATGAGGTAATGGGACAGGTCTGGGCCGACAGCATTGTCGAGGAGGCAAACCTGACCCGGAATATCTCGGTGCTTCGAAAGGCGCTCGGCGAAAGCCCCGACGATCTCCAGTACATTGAAACGATCCCGTGGCGAGGGTATCGGTTCTTGCCGGATGTTCGAAGGGTGAGCGGCGCCAACGGCCATCTGATAATCGAGGAGCATACCAGCTCACACGTGTTGATCGAGCAGGAGTCGAACGCGACCGTGACATCGGACGGCGCGGAACAGTTAAATATCGTGTTTCGGCAAAAGTCTGCGTGGAAGCCGATCGCGATCACGCTCGCATGTGTGACCGTCGTTGCGGTGATCGGCTCCGCGATCCTTTGGTCGGGCGGAATCGGCAACCGAGTCCGACCCATCTCGTCCGTTGCGGTGCTGCCGCTTGAGAATCTATCCGGCGACCCTTCGCAGGAGTACTTCGCGGATGGGATGACCGAGGCGATAATAAATAATCTTTCTCGGATCAAAACGCTTCGGGTTATCTCGCGAAACTCCATCATGCAATACCGAGGGACGACCAAGCCATTTCCAGAGATCGCAAGCGAGCTGGGAGTCGACGCGATCATCAGCGGTTCGGCGCAGCGGCTAGGCGATCGCGTTCGCGTTACGGCGCAGTTGGTCCACGCGGAATCAGGGACGCGTCTTTGGTCAAGGGAATACGACCGTGAACTTGCTGAAGTACTCAACCTCGAAGGCGATATAGCACGCGAAGTTGCCGAAGGGATGAATGTTCGATTCAGCCCCGAAGAAAAGACGCGGCTCGCGTCGGCCGGCAGGATCGACCCGCAAGCCCACGAAGCGTACCTCCTCGGCCGATACCATTTCGGCAAGAATGACGAGCACCACTTGAAGCAAGCGATCAAGTATTTCGAGCGTTCGATCGCTCTCGCACCGGATTACGCTCCGGCATATGCAGGTCTTTCGGAAACGTGGGTCGCGCGTGGTTTCATTGCGCTGGTAGCCTTTAGAGAAACTGAAGCTCCGGCACGCGCCGCGGCGATGAAAGCGGTCGAACTGGACGAACAACTCGCCGAAGCGCACCTCGCGCTTGCAGGCGTCAAACAGCATTTCGATTGGAACTGGACCGCCGCGGAAAAAGAGATCAAGCGGGCGCTGGAGCTCGATCCGGGAAACCTCGCGGCCAACACCGACTATGCGTACCTTCTTGTAAACGTCGGGCGATTTGACGAAGCTATTCGACAGGGTCGCGTGATCGTGCAGTTAGATCCTGTGGCCTGGAGCGCTTACTCGGCCCTCGGACGAATCCTGTACCGCGCGCGCAGATACGAGGAGGCATTACCTTATCTGTCGAAGGCGGCGGAGCTCGAACCGCAAGGCCTGACGCCGCAATATCGCCTAGGTGATCTTTATACCCAGCTTGGAAGGTACGACGAAGCGCTGGCCGCGTACGAGAGCTCCAGCAAGGCAACGTCAGCACTGGGATATCCGAGACCGGGGATCGCCCGGCTGTTTGCTCTAACAGGACGTCGAGAAGAGGCGAAGCAGATGGCCAAAGAACTGAAAGACAATCCATACATCATCGCCTCCGTCTACACCGCGCTCGGCGATCACAATGAGGCATTTAGGATTTTAGAAAAGGGGATCGCCGACGGCGCCATGATGACGCCTGTGATGGTTGAGCCGCCGCTCGAGGGCCTGCACGCCGATCCGCGGTGGCGGTCGCTGCTTGATCGAATGAATTTCCCAAAGCAATAAAAAGCATCCGCGGCGTGCGAAACATTATGGCTGGACTCAAGCAAGACAGACGTGAATTTCTCAAGGCGAGCGCCGCCGGACTGGCGACAATCACCCTGTTCGGCAATGCTAAAGCTGTGACGTTGGATGTCGAACCATTCCCCGAGCTTGTAGAGATCACGATTCCGCAGCTGCAGGCGCGGATGAAGTCGGGAAAACTTACGGCCCGGCGGCTCGCCGAAATGTATCTCGAACGGATCAAACAGATCGATACAAAGACGCATGCGGTGCTCGAGATCAACCCGGACGCGCTTGCGATCGCCGACAGACTCGACAAAGAGCGAAAGCGTGGAAAGATCCGCTCGCAGCTTCATGGCATCCCGATCCTCATAAAGGACAACATCGACACGGCGGACAAGATGATGACGACTGCCGGATCACTCGCCCTTGTCGGTGCGCCCACCCCGAAACAGGACGCGTATGTAGTCGAGCGGCTCAGAAAGGCAGGGGCCGTAATCATCGGTAAAACGAATCTGAGCGAGTGGGCGAACTTTCGCGGCAACAAATCGATCAGCGGCTGGTCGGGCCGTGGTGGGCAAACTAACAATCCATATTATCTGGATCAAAATCCATGCGGTTCGAGCGCGGGTTCGGGAGTCGCGGTCTCGGCGAATCTCGCTGCGGCGTCAGTCGGAACCGAAACAAATGGCTCGATCATCTGTCCGGCCGTGACGAACGGCGTCGTCGGAATCAAACCGACGCTCGGACTAGTTTCGCGAAGCGGCATCATCCCGATCGCCCACACGCAGGACACCGCGGGGCCGATGGCCCGCACCGTTACCGATGCTGCAATCATGCTCGGCGCGATGATCGGCCATGATCAGCGTGACTCGCTCAGCGTTGCGGCGAGAAAGAATTCCTCGAAAGGTTATACTAAGTTCCTCGATGCGAATGGACTGAAAGGCGCACGGCTCGGACTCGTCATGCAGTACACGACCCGGCCCGAGATCAAAGAATTCTACAAGCCGTTTGTCGATGCACTCCGGTCGGCCGGTGCAATACTCGTCGACGTAACTTTCACGCCCGACTACAGCAAGTTCGCCGACGACCGAACAAACGTTTTGAAGTACGAGTTTAAGAGGGACTTGAACAAGTACCTCGCGGCACGCGGTGCGAAATACAAAACGCTTGAAGAGCTGATCAAATTTAATGAAGACAATAAGGACCGCGAGCTGACAAAATTTGGTCAGGAGCTTTTTATCGACTCGCAGAAGAAAGACGAGTCTAGCGATGGTCCGGAATACATTGATGCGTTTTTACGGATCAACGTAGCGACGCGGGACGACGGGATCGACGCAGTAGTCGCAAAAGACAAGCTCGATGCGCTTGTCGGACCGACAACCGGGACTTCGTGGTCGATCGCCGCGGTCGCCGGATATCCTTACATCACGGTGCCGGTCGGGCTGCGAGGGAACAGTGCGATGGGAATGTCATTCTTTGGAAAAGCATTCACCGAGCCGCAGATCATTAAGTTTGCATACGCGTTTGAGCAGAAAACAAAGGCGCGTGTCACGCCGCAGTTTCTGCCGATTGCGCCGAAACAAGACGGATAAAATATTTTGGAAAATACGGAGGAGAAAAAATGCGAATTTCGAAAGACGACGTAAACGTAACGATGGACATTCCGGGAGTCAAGATGCGCCTGCAGACGGACTTCGGCGACGTAAGCGGATTTAACAAGATCAGCGGCGAGTATTTCACACTCGCGGCAGGTGTTGATACGACACCGCTTTTTCAAGGATTGGACGGCGATGCGTGCCAATGTCCGCACTGGGGCTTTGTGCTAAAAGGAACGATTACGACGACGGATGCCGATGGAACAGAAGAATCCGTGAACGCAAACGATCTTTTCTACTGGCCGCCGGGACACAACATCAGGGTCGATGCCGACGCCGAGATCATAATGTTCAGTCCGCAAACTGAGCATATCGCGGTCATCGACCATATGAAGGAAAAGTTGAATGCGTGAGTCCGACGTCGTGGAGTTTATTCCCCGGTGTTCCTGCAGTAGCATCGCAGAAAAATAAAGGAGCTTATATGGCTAACAACCAACCCGCGTACATCTCGCATTACGGTATCCGCGCACGGCAATTCAAGGAGATGGTCGATTGGTACTCGACGGTCTTCAGCGCAAAGATCCAGCATCAGAACGATTTCCTGGCGTTTATGGCGTTCGATGATGAACATCACCGTATTGTCATTTTCGAGGACCCCGAGACCGTCGAAAAGCCGGCGACTGCCGCCGGCATCGATCACGTAGGGTACGGCGTGGCCAATTTCGGCGACCTCGTCGCTACCTACGAACGGCTGAAGACGGCAGGCATCATTCCGTTTCTGCCGTTGAACCACAAGTTCACGACATCCCTCTACTACCGTGACCCGGACGGCAACGAAGTGGAGCTGAGCGTTGACAATTTTCCGACTAAGGGCGAGTGCAACGAATTTATTACAAGCGAGCGAATGAATGAAATAGGACAGCCGCCATTCGGTTGCCCGTTCGATCCGGACGAACTCGCCCGGCAGTTTCATGCCGGCGTTCCGGATGCGGTGCTTGCTCGTATCGGAATCCCGGACTAGTAACTAATATCGCAAAAAAAATCACTGCGTGCGTGATTTGTTTCTTATCGAAGCCGCGATCGGTGTCGCGGGCATCCTTGTCAAGCTGCTCGCCCCTAATGAAGACTCAAAGAGTTGCACTTACTAGTTGAATTCAAGGGTGAATAGTAAATGGTGAATAGTAAATCGTGAATCATAAATAGTATCGACGCGGATCCGAGGCACATGGATCCAAAACTACTCACTATCGCGATTCACTATTCACGATTTACTATTCACAAAGAGATGATCACTAACTACAACGAGTTTTGGGATTTTTACGTGCAAGAGCATTCCAAGCCGATGACGCGGGCCCTGCACTTCACTGGCACTTCGCTTGGAATCCTTTTGCTCGTGTGGTTTATCGCCACCGGTCGCTGGTATTTCTTTCCCGTTTTCTTTGTCATCGGTTATGCGTTCGCGTGGTTTGCGCATTTCGTTGTCGAGAAAAACAAACCCGCAAGCTTTAAATATCCGCTCTGGTCATTCGTCAGCGATTTCAAAATGATGTGGTATATGATCACCGGCCGGATGAAACGCGAGGTCAAACGCGTGCTAAGCAAAGACTAGCCACAGAGCACACAGAGATTTGCTTTAGTAGATCCGAAGGCCAAAGGACGGCAGGACGTAGAAGTCTTCTCTCGGCGTGCGCGGGGACTAACTTTCTATCTTCTTCGATATCAGCTCCAGCGAACGATCGTAGCGATATGCGATATTGAAATGCCCGTCATCGAATTCCTCGTGAATGTGCGGGACCCCTAGTTCGGTTAGTTTCCTGCTCAGGACCCTTGCTCCGATATCAAGATTGAACTCGTCGCGCGTGCCGGCGTCGATGTATAGGAGCTTCAGCGCGCGCAAATTCTCAGCATACCGTTCCGCCAGCCGCACCGGATCGTGCTCTAACCAACTGTTCCACACATCTACACGGATCTCACCCGTTTCGAGATCGAAAGGCATGTGGAACTCGGCGCCTTTCGGTGAGTAGCATGCGGCCATCCCGATCGTATTGAGCGCCGCGTGATCGTCTTTTCCCCGTTTCTCTGTCGCCCAAAAATCCTTTATAAACATTTTCGGGTCGCCCTTGATCGCGCGAAACGCTTTTGGAAAATCCATCGGATAACAATACTCGAAATATGCGTCGCCGGCGGTCGAACCGACAAGCCCGAAAATATCTGCGTGGCGAAGCCCCATTATCAACGAGCCGTAACCGCCCGACGACTTGCCCATCACCGCGCGTGAGTCGCGATCGGTGATCGTGCGAAATTCCGTGTCGATGAACGTGACGATCTCATCGGTCAGGTAATCTTCATAACGGCCAGTCGCTGTCGAGTTGATATATTGCGATCCGCCATAGCGAGTGAAACAATCCGGCATAACAACGATCATCGGCTTGACGATTCCGGCCGCGATGAGCTTGTCCATACGTTCGGCGAGATTTGGCGTGAAAGCATTGTCGTTGAGCAGCATCTTGCCACGGCCAGTAAAGCCGGTCAGGCAATAGACACTTGGATAGCGACGCGTATCGGTTGCATAACCGGGCGGCAGATAGACAAACAGATCACGGATGTGCGGGTCACCGGGAGCGTTGTCTTTGAGCACGGCGCTCTCGTGGCGAAGATGTTCGACAGTTCCTTGCAAGCGAGGTTTTTCGGTCATATAGTCAGTTTATTGCCGAGCGGGCGGAAACGCGACCTTGCCCGCGCCTTCGGAGTCAAAATATGCGAACTGTTCTGCTTTCGAGAATCGTTTTAGGAATTTTGGTCGGGATCGCGGTGATCGGCGGACCCGAGCCCGCCGCCATCGCGTCAGCTCAAAAGGAAAGGATCTCGGTTCGCACCGAAAATTTTCCGCGACCGCCGTATTCGGGTGCGACCTATTATATTTACGAACGCAACGGAGAGGTTATCTGTACTAAGCTCCGGGTGTGCAATAAGTTCGACGATTGCTCGACCGAATACAAGAAGGGCGCATATAAGGACGAGATCGACATCGAGACCGGAGAACCGTATGGTCAAACCGACGCTGTCTTTATCCCGGCGAACAAACTTCGCAAACACGTCTGCCTGACAAAGTTCAAGCTCACGTCGAAATAGATTTACTGATGGTAACCGAGATAATTAATCCGAACGCGTTGAATTCGACCATCGAATTTCTAACGGCTATGGTCACGCCGACCTTGCTGATCTCGGCGACCGGTTCGCTTGTGCTTTCGACATCGACGCGGCTCGGACGCGTAATCGACCGGGTCCGTGATCTTGAACAGCGGCTGAGCGAGTTGATCGTGATCGAAGATAAGGCCTCTGTTCCGCTGTACGAAAAGCGTGTCGATACGGTAGTCAATCTTCTTGATAAGGTGACAAGCCGGGCACGGCTGCTTCAGCAGGCGATGGGTGCGTTCTATTACGGCCTCGGATTTTTTGTTCTGACAAGCGTGACGATCGCCATCGCCGCTTTTTTCAACGCCTATCGCTGGGTGCCGATACCGGTCGGGATAATCGGCATTATGTTCCTGTTCTACGGCAGCCTTTTGATGCTTCGCGAGACCTGGATGGCGACCGCGACGGTGAATGCCGAGATGGATTTCACATGGGCCCTCGCGAACACCGTCGCACCCAAAGAGGTCATCGACAAATACACGTATAACGCACATGGAAAACGTCGTCTCAGACGCAAGGTCCTCGAAACTCTCGAAGAAGAGGAAGCTCGAAAAGCAGGTTGAGGCACTCGAACGTATGCTCGCGTCGTGTACCGTATGTCCTAAGGACTGCGGCAACGATCGACTGAACGACGAGATCGCTGCGTGCTATTCCGGCCGTCTGCCGATCGTCTCGAGCTTTACGGCGCATTTTGGCGAAGAGCCGTGCTTGTCCGGAACACGTGGCGCGGGAAACATTTTCTTTGGCAACTGCAATCTTCGCTGCGTTTATTGCCAGAACTATCAGATCTCGCAGACGTGGAAAGAGCAACGAAAGAACGAAGTGACGCACGAGCGTCTGGCCGAAATGATGCTCGAGCTGCAGGAACGCGGCTGTCATAACATCGGATTTGTCTCGCCCACGCATTTTGCTCCGCAGATGGCGCGGGCAATATTGATCGCGGTAGAAAACGGCCTGCGTCTGCCCATCGTCTACAACACTAACGCGTACGACTCCGTCGAAGTCTTGAGGCATCTCGACGGTATCGTCGACATATATCTTCCCGATCTTAAGTACGCAGACTCGGACGCCGGATTTCAATATTCGAAAGTGCGCGATTACAGGGAACACGCACGCGCCGCGATCAAGGAAATGCATCGGCAGATGGGTGATGAGCTTGTATTCGACGATGACGGTTTGCTGCGGCGAGGATTGATGATCCGTCTGCTTGTTCTGCCGAACGACCTCGCCGGTATCGAAGAAAACCTTCGATGGATCCGCGATGAGCTCGGACCGAAGACCGCGATCTCGCTAATGGCGCAGTATTACGCGACGAATAAAGCTGCGACCGACGAACGCTACATCCTGCTCTCGCGACGCATCTCCGAAGGCGAGTGGTACGACGCCGTTTCTCTATTAGACGAGCTTGGAATGGAAGAAGGCTTTATGCAGGAGTACGAATCGGCGTCGCACTACTACCGCCCGGATTTTAACGACGCGGAAAAACCGTTCAAGGATATACGGGATTTTTCTTAAGCTTTTCTCTGCGTGCTCTGCGAGCTCTGCGTGAGAAAACCGTTTCACGCAGAGCTCGCGGAGTTCGCAGAAGGAAATAGAGAGTAAGGTTTCAAGCTTTAATGAACGCAACGGTAAAGACGGCGCTACTTTTTCTTTTCGCAAATTGTTTCTTTGCCGTCATCGTGATTGCAGTATATGCGGTCGGCTAGAATGAGCACGATAGGGCGAATAAGGTCTATCCTGAGTTGAAACAACTTTCATACGACGTCAGCATGCAGGTTTATGGCCAGCGGTGGGAACGCCTCGCCAAAACTCTAATCGCGCTAGGGATGTAATTGATGCTGCCGTATTGCTTGCTTGGTACCGAAAACGACAAAGCAGCAAGATGAACCAACTGGGTATAACTATAACTCTATGAACATCGGAGAAAATCCACCTGACTTCACATTAAAAGACGGCGACGGAAACGACTGGACGCTTAGTGATCATCGCGGCAAGACGGTTGTATTGATGTTTTATCCGGGCGATAACACGCCGGTGTGCACGGCGCAGCTTTGCTCGGTACGTGATCACTGGTCAGAATATCAGGCGACCGGTGCCGAGGTCGTCGGCATATCGACCGACACGGTTGAATCGCACAAGGGCTTTGCCGAAAAGAACAGCCTGCCGCTGCGGCTTTTGTCGGATGCCGATCGCAAGGTTTCGGAAATGTACGATATGAAATCCTGGCTGCCCGGCCGCTCCGCACGCGGGATCGTCGTCATCGACCGGTTGGGTAAGATCGCCTATAAGAAAGCCGAGGCAGTGAGCTTGTTCCGGCCAAAGGACGATGACGTGCTGGCTGCGATCCGAAAAGCGCAGAATTAAAGGCAGAAACCCGACCGGTAGGGAGGTTGTTCTGTGAACCAGGCCGTTGGCTATCTATAAACAACCTTCACCCTCGCTACCGGTCGGGCTTCGGCCTGCAGGACGACCTAGGCTTGCTAATCGCAAATCGCAAATCTAAAATTACATATGGCATTATTTGGAAGCGACAAATTCAAATGCGCGAAGTGCGGCGAGAAAAACGAACCGCTTGGCGTCGCGCCGATACCGACCGAGCTTGGACAAAAGATCGGAGCTGAAATGTGCAAAGATTGCTGGGCCGAGTGGCAGACGAAACAGAAACAGCTCATTAATCATTTCGGTCTCGATGTTTCGAATCCCGATTCCCACCAATTCCTATTCGACAACATGAGGATCTTTTTCTATAACGAAGGCGTCGAACTCACGCAGATCGACACATCGCAAGAAGGAAAGATCGTCCACTAGCTCCTGTCATCACTTGTCAGTTATCAGTTACTTCGGAGAGTGAACCGGTGCTTTTCGACGGTGATATCACGTTTATTAACGAAGAGTTCTACGCCGACCGGGTTACGCCCCAACAACTGGATCTGCTTCTCGCCGACGGCTGGCGCCATTTCGGGACATATTTTTTTCGATATAACCTTGGCGTCTACGAATCGGATATTCGCCGGGTAATGCCGCTTCGCATCCGACTCGCTGATTTCTCGCCTTCCAAAAGTCAGCGACGGGTACTTCGACAAAACTGCGACGTCGATATCAGAATCCGTCCGATCGAACTTACCGACGAATCTTATTCCTTATTTGAAAGACACAAGCGACGGTTCAAATCGGGAGTTCCCGATTCGATCTACGACTTTCTTTCTCCACAGCCGTCGAGCATTCCCTGCGAAGCACTCCAGATCACCGCTCATCTGGATGGCGCCCTGATCGCCGAGAGTTATTTTGACGTTGCCGAACGATCGATTTCAGCGATCTATGGAATGTTCGACCCTGAGCAAACGCGTCGAAGCCTCGGGATATTAACGATGCTGAAGGTTATCGAGTTCGCGATGGAGAACGGTAAGGAGCTCTATTACCAGGGCTATGCGTACGAAGGCCAATCTTTCTACGATTACAAAAAGAGATTTCGCGGAACCGAGTGTTACGACTGGGCCAGTAATTGGAAAACGTTCGTAGCCGAAGAAGAAGTTCGCCGCGGATAACGTGCTCTGTAGGAGCGACGGGTAGATTATCACCGGGCGTTCGCGGGCCGGTCACAACGTCTTGGTCCAAGCGATATATTTCTTCGAATCGAATTTTTTTCCAGTGCTGCCGCTGGTCATATACCTGATCATTCCGAACACCGGCCTCTCCATCCACGGTCGATCGTGTTTGCCGAAGCACCACAGAATTCCGGCATACGAATTCGGATCGCGGCCGTCGAGACAATACTTGTTGTTGAGATGGACCAGCGTTTCGAATGCTACTTCGTACGACGGCGACCACGCGATCACGTTCTTTCCCCAGAGCATACGTACATAATTGTGCATCTCACCCGTTACTACCATCTCGCGCTGGGCGGCGTTCCAGAGCTCATCGTGAGTTTCGCCGTTTTCAAGCTGTTCGAGCGAGTAAATAAATTGGCGTTCATCATCGACATGCTCGCGCATCGTTTTTTGAGCCCACGCCGGAAGCGAGCCGAGCGAATCATAATTTGGATTATGATATGTGAAGTTAAATGAAAGCTCTCGCCGGACTATAAGCTCTTCGAGATAAGCATCCTTTGCAGCCTGGGGTGCGTTGGCATTCTGTACGGCCAATGCGACCTCGAGCGACGAAAGAAATCCAAAATGAAGGTATGCAGATAGACGCGACGAACCGTCACGGTCGGGTTTGTTTCGGGAAGTTGCGTAGTCGGGGAGGATCTCGTTAACAAATTTTTTTAGCCGGGCGCGACCGTTAGCCGTGCCGCCCAGATAAAACCGGGAGGCCTTTATCGAATGATCGATCTCGCATTCGGCGACAAGCGTCGCGATATTGTTATCCGTGACCAGCGTTTCGGGGCAGTCCACTTCGAGCTGTCTTCCGTGCATCTCAACGGTCTCATCCTTGAATGGCTTTAGATAATTCGGAAGCAGCTTTTTTATCTTTGGCCGGAGTGTGTACGCGCCATATTCTTCCTTCTCGAACTTGCTCATTGGGACAATGCCGTTCGAATCGACTGCATAGACTGGAATGCTTGCTCGTTCGGCGATCCGACTGTTGTGCTCGGGAATTATAAAGCAGGGATAATCGTCGGTGACGATATACGCCGCATCCTTAGATAGTCGGGCGACGGTTTGCTTGGGCGACCCCTTATCTTTCTGCAGATAGAAAACGTACCGAATGCCAAGCCGCTCAAGCTCGCGTCGCTTTTCCTCAACGCCCTCAAGAATAAAGGTATGGAGACGATCGCTGGCCCACGGATAGCAATATTTCAACCCTTCGTACACGACGAGTGGGAGTTTGAGTTCGTTCGCCTTGCGGATAGCAAATATGAGCGCGTGGTTGTGCGACGTCCGCTTGTACATCTGCATCCAATACAAAACGTAACGCGCCTTCGGGTTTGGCTCGGCTTCGTTGAGCTGCACCACTCGTTCGTTGATCCGCGTCATTGAAGTTATGATAGGAAAGTTTTTGCCCAAGGGCACATAGTGTTGGCCACAGAGCACACAGAGTTATGAAAAATATTAGACACAACACCCCTAGATTTGAATTCGCCTTATTTGCCGTTTTGGTTTCTCTGCTCTCTGTCTTCTGTGGTGAATCTTCGGCTCAGAACTTCAAGGCCGCCCACCCGGGCGTCGAATACGAGCAGATCGATCACAAGATCGCCAACGATCCGGTAAAGATCAATCTGCTTCGTCTTGATCTCACGAAAGTCCGGATCGATGTTCACCATGCGCTGGACGCGGCGATCGGAACTGAGACGACGTCTTCGATCGCGACGCGGCACGGAGCTGTCGCCGCGATCAACGCCGGCTTTTTCAGATTGGATAACAGCATCTTCGCCGGAGATGCCGCTGGCATCTTGAAGATTGATCGGAGGGTCTTCAGCGAAGATACACAAAAGCGATCGGCGATCTTTATAGATAATCAGGCCGATAAAACTCTTGTCTCATTCAATCATTTAGAAACCCGATCATGGTTCGAGGTAAAGGCTCGGGTACTAGAAGTCAGCGGGATAAACCGGGAAAGAAAAGAAAATGAACTTATCGAATACACCCCAAAGTTTCATAGCACCACACTCACCTCTCCAAACGGATCAGAAGTCATTGTGCGAAAGGGAAAAGTGATTGCAATCCGGAAAGGGCTGGGAAGTTCGTTAATACCCCCGGATGGATTAGTACTTTCTGCGTCTGGATCTCGACAGGATAATTTATTGAAGTGGATGAAAGTCGGAAGCAAAGTAAAGGGGTTTACGGCGGTCAGTGGGACTTTTGACAGTTTAGAGGACACGCCGCCATATGGTTATGAAGATATTACTAACGGCGTGCCCCAACTCCTCAAAGGCGGCAAGATCGACATCACATGGCAACAGGAAAAGGCGAGCAAATCCTTTGCTGAGATGCGTCACCCGCGGACCGCGGTCGCGAAGATGAAAGACGGAAAGTTCCTGATGATAACTGTCGATGGACGACAGCCGGGTGTGAGCGTTGGAATGACGCTGCAGGAGCTAGCGGAATATCTTTTGTCGCTCGGCGCGACGGACGCAATGAACTTGGATGGCGGAGGATCGACGACAATGTTCCTCGACGGAAAGATAGCCAACACTCCTTCAGATAAAGAAGGCGAAAGAAAAGTAGGCGACGCGATCCTCGTCACCCTGCGGACCAACGCGCACAAATGATGACGAGAAAATTTCTTCACCGTTCGCCGCAAGAAATAATAATGCGCGGGCACAAGCGCGACGACAAAACGATCCGTCGGATGTCCTGTACGAAATAAGAATTCTCCACGTAAATTGTTTTTCACGCGGCACGCGCCGGAACAATGTTCTCTTCGCATTCGCGCAAATAAAAAATCCGAATCTTATTCCACAAAACACCCGAAAATAAATTTTCCAGCAAACAAAAAAAAACTTGACATTTTTTTTTCAAATTGTGGTACGTTAATCGAGGCTACTAAAGCTCTATCTTATTTCAATCACGAGAAACAAAACTATGGCAACAGCAAAAAAAGCAACAGCAAAGAAAAAACCGGCAGCGAGAAAAGCTCCGGCTAAAAAGAAACCGGCAGCAAAAAAAGTTGCTGCTAAGAAACCGGCAGCCAAAAAAGCTGCTGCAAAGAAACCGGCTGCTAAGAAAGCCGCTCCGAAAAAGAAAGCCGCTCCGAAAAAGAAAGCTGCTCCGAAGAAAGCTGCAGCTAAGAAAAAGGCTCCGGCCAAGAAAAAGGCAACGGCAAAGAAAAAAGCAGCTCCGAAGAAATCGGCCGCAAAGCGGAAGAGATAGTCTTCGAGACATAAACAAAAAAGGCTCGGCAGAAATGCCGGGCCTTTTCTATTTTCGGACGCGATCTCTCTCGCCTCAATAATTCAGTTTCAGATCGTTCTCTTCCGCCGCGACGCGAACACTGCCGCCGTGGACAAGTTTTCCGAACAGTATTTCATTCGCGAGCGGCTGCTTGATCTTGTCATGTATCAATCGCGCCATCGGCCGAGCACCGTAGCGCGAATCGAAACCGTTCGACGCCATCCAATCGCGGCCCGATTCTTCGAGTTTCACGATCACGCGTTTCTCCGCCAGCTGTCCGTTCAGTTCGTTTATGAATTTATCTACGATGAGCTTAATGATATCGATGTCGAGGGCCTTGAACGGAACCCAGGCATCGAGTCTATTGCGGAACTCTGGCGTAAAGGTCCTTTCGATGACCCCTTTCGCGTTACCTTTTGTATCGGAAGCATTCCGAAAACCGACACCGCCTGATGAAAGCTCGCGTGCTCCGGCGTTGGTCGTCATGATCAAAATTACGTTGCGGAAATCTGCCTTCTTGCCGTTGTTGTCGGTCAAGGTCGCCGAATCCATTACCTGCAGCAACAGATTGAAAAGGTTCGGATGAGCTTTTTCGATCTCGTCTAGCACGAGCACGGCGTGCGGCGTCCGCATGATCGCCTCGGTCAGCAAGCCGCCCTGATCGAAACCGACGTACCCGGGCGGAGCACCGATCAGACGCGAAACGGTGTGCGGCTCGGCATATTCGCTCATGTCAAAACGAATGAACTCGACGCCCAGAATTTCGGCGAGCTGTTTTGCAACTTCGGTTTTACCGACACCCGTCGGCCCCGAAAACAAAAATGAACCGACGGGTTTTGTCTGATGGCCGAGACCGGCGCGCGAGATCTGAATTGCGTCGACGATCCGGTCGATCGCATCGTCCTGGCCGAAGATGACTTTCTTAATATCTGTGCGAAGACTCTTCAGACGCACCTTCTCGTCGGCGACGACCGTCTTCGGCGGGATCTTCGCCATCCGCGCAATAGTGTTCTCGACCATCTGCACCGAAACTCTTTTCGGGCGCTTGTTTGCCGGCATCAACTTCACCGCCGCACCGACCTCGTCTATCACATCGATGGCTTTGTCCGGCAGGTACCGGTCGTTTATATATTTTCCGGCGAGCTCCGCAGCAGTTTTGAGAGACTCGTTGCTATAGCGAACACCGTGATGTTGCTCGTAAAATTTCTTCAGGCCTTTCAGGATCTGAAACGTCTCTTCGATCGTCGGCTCACCGATCTCGATCTTCTGAAAACGCCGCGCGAGGGCACGGTCGCGCTCGAACGCCGCCTTGTATTCGCCAAAGGTCGTCGAGCCGATACAACGGAGCTCACCCGCGGCAAGTGCGGGTTTTAGAATATTGGAGGCGTCCATCGATCCGCCCTGGACCGAACCCGCTCCGACGATCGTATGGATCTCGTCAATAAAAAGGATCGCATTCGGATGTTTCTTGAGTTCATTGACGATCGACTTGAACCGCTGCTCAAAATCTCCGCGATAACGTGTGCCGGCGAGGACCGCGCCCATATCGAGCGCGAAAACTTTTGCGTCCTTCAAGACGTCAGGCACATCACCTTCGCTGATCTTTAGCGCGAGGCCTTCGGCCAGCGCGGTCTTTCCAACGCCCGGTTCACCGACGTACAACGGATTGTTTTTCTTCCGGCGGCAGAGCACCTGAATAGTGCGCTCGATTTCCGCGGTACGCCCGACGAGCGGATCGATCTGTCCATTCGCGGCGCGCTCGACCAGTTCGTCGGTAAAGCTCTCGAGCGGTTTTTTGCGATCAGCCGGCGGGATTCCCGCGAATTCTTCGTCGTCGAATGGTTCGGAAAACGGTCCACCGGTGTCTATCTTGGAGATCCCGTGTGAGATGTAATTCAGAATATCGAGCCTGGTGACGCCTTGCTGCAAGAGCAGATAAACCGCATAACTCTGTTCAGCCTGATAGAATGCGGCGAGAATATTGCCGCCGTCGACCGCCGACTGACCGCTGCCTTCCGCCTGGAGGACTGCATATTGAATGATCGATTGAAAAGTCGAAGTCAGCTCCGGAAGCTGTTTTGAGCCCTCGGGCATTTTCTCGAGCACGTCATGGAAGTACTCCAGCAGGGAATCGCGAAGGGTTTGAAGGTCAGCACCGCAGTGCGTAAGAACCTCTGCGGCCGAACTGTTTTGAACCAGTGCGTAGAGCAGGTGTTCAAGCGTTACATACTCGTGCTTATACTTGACCGCAACATCAACAGCCTGGCTAAGCGTTTCTTCTAGTTCCTTGGTGAGCATCTGTTTTACAAAATCTTATGCGACACATGTTCGGTCGTCGATAATATTTTCGTCTTTTCCCGAAGCATTTTCAATAAGCTAAAGATCCGAAAGTAGACAAAGCTAGAAAACCGTAACGCCCCGTGTGCTGATCTCGGGCGAATAGATCTTGAACTCGATCGTCGGTGCTTCAATCACGCGGCGTATCTACGCCTCCGAATTGGATAGCGTGCTCGGAGTCTTTCTCAATGTAAGGACTGACGAAGCCGAGTCCGAAATGCCGCCACCGAGAGCACCGGCGGAGCGGGATGGACTTATGATCCCGTTGAACTTTGGTATCGAGGATCTTCGGACGGGTTCAGGGATTAGCAATACGTTTACCTTGTGAAGGCTTTTCGTAACTTCAATGTGAACACTCGCGTGGGGCAGACCAGACCGACCTAGCCTAATGAACTCCGTCAAGCCCCTTTATCTGAGCTCAGCACCGCCCAACGGCATAGGTATTTGGGCAAAAGGTGATTGGTAATCACAATGTAGGCTTGAAAGTGGGCCGGTTCGTGCTGGTTCAAGAGCTCAGCGTCTCGAAAGACAAGAATCGGCCCCAAAAGCCGAAATTGGCGATCAGTTCAGATCGAAGAGCAGAAATTCGGACCTATCGTCCAACGACTTGATCTCGAGAGAGGCTTCATCGCTTATCGCCGCACCGTCGCCCGCGTTCAGCTTCTCTCCGTTGACCTCGAGCGAGCCGCTGATCAGTTGCAGCCACGCATGTCGTCCGTCGACAAGATCGTGCCGGATTTCCTTACCTTCGGACAGTATCGAAGCATAAAGATTCACGTCCTGATTGATGTGAACGGAACCGCCGGCACCACCACGTGACGCGATCAACCGCAGCTGGCCCAGCTTTTCTTCCGGGGAAAACGCTTTCTGTTCGTAACCCGGCTGAAGATTTTTTTTCTCCGGCAATAACCAGATCTGCAGCAGATGCGTCTTGTCAGAAGGTGAACTGTACTCACTATGTAAGACACCAGTCCCCGCGGTCATCCGCTGCACCTCGTTCGGATGGATCGTCTCGCCGTTACCCATCGAATCACGATGCGAAAGTTCGCCCGCGATCATGTACGTGATGATTTCCATGTCGCGATGCCCGTGTTTTGGAAAGCCCTGCGTGGGTTCGATGAAATCTTCGTTGATAACACGCAGATCGCGAAAGCCCATAAACTGCGGATCGTAATAGTCCGCGAAAGAAAATGAAAAGCGCGTGTCGAGCCATCCGTGATTAGCATGCCCGCGTTCGTTCGATCGTCTGATGTTGATCATATTTCCCCTTCCTTTTCGTCTTTGCGGCTCCGCGTTTTGCGGGAGAAGATTTTTCCCGCGAGGTCGCAATGACGCAAAGGCGATACAAGAAGTTTACTGCTCCAAGCACGCGTTGTAATCATCAATTCGGGTGAGACGATGAGGTTAGTCTTGGGCGAGATACATTCTAAACCCCGACAACTCAGAGATAAGAAACAATTGTCTCCGCGTCCGCCGCGATCTCTGCGTTAAAAGTAGATGCCTGAAGGCGAGCCTCAAAACTGTTTACAGACAACCATCAAGCCGTCGCGGATCGGCAGCAGCACATTCGACACACGGGAGTCGGCCTGCACCATCAAGTTGAAATCGTGAAGCGCCTGCGTATTCTCGTCCTTTTCGTCTTCGAGAACTTTGCCGCTCCAGAGAACGTTGTCGGCGATGATAAATCCGCCTGACCGGACCTTGTCGAAAACGAGATCATAGTAGTTCGAATAATTTGGCTTGTCCGCGTCGATGAAGACGAGATCGAATGTTTCGGGCAGCGACGGAATTATGGTCGCGCCTTCACCGAGGTGAAAATCGATACGGTCTTTGTACTCGGTCCGTTCGACGAATGATCGCGCAACGTTGTTCGTGTCAGCATTCACATCCAGAGTGATCACCTTGCCGCCTTCCGCCAAACCTTCGGCGAAACAAAGCGCCGAATATCCGAGATAAGTCCCGATCTCGAGCACGACGCTCGGCCTGATCATTCGCGAGAACATCGCGAGTATGCGGCCCTGGACAAATCCCGACAGCATTGCCTTGTCTTCGTAGTGTGCATAGCAGTGCTCGCGAAGCTCGCGGAGGACGTCGCTTTCGTCTGATGTAAATTGTTCTGCGTACTCGGTTAGTGCGTTCTTAATTTCGTTCATAGAGAATCCAAAAATCTGTTTCACGCAAAGCTTGCCAAGGACGCAAAGGAAAAGGAACGAGTTATAGTCTCAATCTCCCGGCGTTCTCCTCGAGCTCTGCGTCAAAGGTCAGAGATCTACCCTCACAAGCCCACGCTTGATCGCCGTTGTCGCGGCGCTTGTTCTATCCGACACGCCGATCTTGTCGAAAATATTTTTGACATGAGTCTTGACCGTATTCTCGGTGACGTCCAGCGCAAATCCGATCTCCTTGTTCGACATTCCACCGACGATCATCCGCAGAACGTTCGTCTCGGCCGGCGTCAGCGACTCTTGTCCGAGGTTCTCGCTCAGGATCTGTGCGATGTCATCGGGAATGTACTTGCGACCGACAGCGACAGTGCGGATGGCCGCTACCAGCTCGCCCGGCAAGACATCCTTGCAAACATAACCGGCGGCGCCTTTCTTCAACGCCTTTGTGATCTCTGCATCGCCCGCGTGTTCGGCGAGCACGATTATCCGCGCCTTTGGATTCTCTATGAAGTAGTTTTCGAGATCGTCTATTGAACAGGAATCCGGAAATCGAAGACCGAGGATCGTGACGTCGGGTTTTAATGCGCGGAAAAGGTCGAAGCCGTCGGCTGGGTTGTCAGTCTCACCCGCGAACTCGATGTCCGGTTCTCTCTCAATTACGGAGGCCACTCCGAGACGAGTGAGCGCCTGATTCTCGATGAGAAGGACGGAAATCATAAACGTGACAGGTCAGTACCACCTGCGTCAGCGGGTGGTGCAGCCGCCTGAAGCAAATCAACGTCGAAGAATATGGGCTCTCAACCACCCGCATACGCAGGTGGTACGGACCTGTGTACCGACTTGCAAACCAGGTAGCGACCCGCGTCAGCGACGACAGCCGGTCACTATCCTTTCGCCAACTCCGCCGTGTACTCGACAATGGGCTTTAGAAGATCGGTCTCGTAGTTCGTTTTTACGTTCTGCATCACCACCGTCATTCGTTCGAGTCCCATACCTGTATCCACCGATGGAGCCGGCAGGGGCGTCAACGTAAACGAACCGTCGTCATTCTGACTTCGGTTGTACTGCATAAAAACGAGATTCCAGATCTCGATCGTAGTGTCGCCCGGGCCGTTCACCCAGTAAGCCGAATTTTTTTCGGGATCGTCGGGATCTTCGCCGAGGTAATAGCTGATCTCTGTATTGGGTCCGCAAGGACCTGTGTCGCCCATCTGCCAAAAATTGTCTTTGCGGCTGAACGGCAAAACTCGTTCGGGCGCCGCGCCCATTTTTATCCAGAGGTCGCGCGCCTCGCTGTCCGTCGGGACGTCGTCGTCGCCTTCGAAATACGTAAACCACAGACGATTTTTCTCGAGACCAAATTCGTTCAACAAGAGGTCCCACGCGTACTCGATCGCCTCTTTCTTAAAGTAATCACCGAAGGAGAAGTTGCCGAGCATTTCGAAAAATGTCTGGTGGCGCGCCGTCCTGCCAACCTCGTCAAGATCGTTATGCTTGCCGCCCGCGCGAATGCATTTCTGCGAAGTGACCGCGCGTTTGTAATCCCGCTTCTCGTCCCCTAGGAAGACATCTTTGAATTGGTTCATCCCGGCGTTTGTGAACAGCAGCGTCGGGTCATTCGCCGGCAAAAGCGGCGATGAATGCACAACTTTGTGACCTCGTTTCTCGAAGTAATCGAGAAACGTTTGTCTTATCTCATTACCTGTCATTACGAGAAAAATTGTAGCACAGGCGGGTCAGACGAAATCGGGACGGGGCGCGAATTCCGAATAGTGTCTTGCGAACTCCGCGAGCTCTGCGTGAAACTCGTCGTCACGCAGAGCTCGTAGGGTCATTTCGCCGGAATGAACTTTAGCGCGACGGAATTTATGCAATAGCGCAGTCCGGTCGGCTCGGGGCCGTCGTCGAATACGTGTCCGAGATGCGAGCCGCATCGTGCACAAAGGATCTCGGTACGAGGCTCGCCCAACGTGTTATCAACTTCTTCGTTGATGTTCTCGCGGTGAATGACTTGAAAGAAGCTCGGCCATCCCGTGCCCGAGTCAAACTTATCTTTTGATCCGAACACATGCTGCCCGCATGCGGCGCACGCATAAACGCCGGCTTTCTTGTTGTCCGTCAGCCCGCCCGTGTAGGCTCGCTCGGTGCCTTTTTTTCGGAGTACATAAAACGCCTCAGGCGTTAGGACTTTTTTCCATGCAGCCTCGGACTTGACGATCTTTTTACCGTCGAAGATCTCATCCGACACCGCCGTTCCAAATTGCGTCGGCGTATTCAACCCCGTTCGCGAGCTTTTTAATCCCGCCGATCGCTGACCGATCACGGCAAGGACAACACTCAGAATTATTATTGCCGTGGCTATACTCACGATTTTGATATTCATAAATTGCACCTTATGTATTTTATACTTCTACGAAGCTTTAATATTCCAACCCAGGCAAGATCAGTTTAAAAGGATAAGAACGTTCAAGAAAATACTCGCCTTGAACGTCCATTATCTCTTCACGACCGATAAAACTAATTCGGCAGCAGGACAGTGTCAATCACGTGGATCACGCCATTCGACTGACGAACATCTGAGATCGTGACGACGGACTTGCCGCCCTTTTCGTCCATCAGAATGATGCTCTTTCCGCTCTTCCTGGCAGTCAGTTTGTCGCCCGAGACCGTTGTGAATTCAGCCTTGCCGCGACCTTTCCGGATCGCCTTCACGATCGCTTTCGAATCATAATTGCCCGAGATCACATGATAGGTCAGGATCTTAGTCAGCATGGCCTTGTTCTCCGGTTTAACTAATGTTGCAACCGTTCCCGCCGGCAGCTTGTCGAATGCGGCATTCGTCGGAGCAAAAACCGTGAACGGCCCGGCGCTCTTGAGTGTGTCTACAAGGTCCGCCGCCTGAACCGCAGCCACAAGCGTCGTGTGATCTTTTGAATTGACCGCGTTCTCAACGATATTCTTTGTCTTATACATGGCCGCACCGCCGACCATTGGATTGTCAGCCTTCATCATCTGCGCCGAAACGTTCGTCGATCCCGCAACCAGCGCAATAACAAATACAAATGTACCCAATATTAATTTCTTCATAATTCCCCCATCGTTCCTTAATTTTCTAAAAAGGAGTATTTCTTCCTTTGGGATTGTTTTCGCGGGGAGGGACGAAACGGATTCAGGATTTATGAAGCTATCGGGCGGGACCGGTCATTCGTCATGAAACTTTGCGACTTCAGTCATTTTGTCTCGAATGAGATCAAAACCGAACCCCTGGCGGATAAGGTAGTCGTAAAATTTCTTCGTGTCGTCACGGCTTTCCGGCCGGCCCTTTATCCGAAGACGCTTCTCGATCGCGCGATTGATCAGTTCGATCTCCGGCATTTTTTCGAAGGCGGATGCGATAGCGCTGTCGAGGGTTTCGCGATCGAGTTTTTTCTGGGACATCGCCTGCTGCAGCCGCCGCTTGCCCTGAGGTTTTTGCCGGAGCTTCGAAAGCGCCAGATCAACGGCGTACTTCTGATCGTCGAGATATCCGTACTCTTTTAATTTCTCAAGCACGAGATTCACGATCTCCGCATTCGTCCACACCTTCTCCAAAAGACGTTCGCGAAGTTCGCCGATCGAGCGCGGCTTAGCCGCGAGAAGCTTGACCGCGCGGTTCATTGTTCGCTCGCGAGCCTTGTCGACGTCTTTAATGATCCGCTCTTTCAGCTCGTTTAGGTCGATCCGTTTCCGCCACATGCATCGATAGTAATTATTTAATTACCGAATTACATTATTAAATAATTAAAACGAACTAGAATGAAATCGATGGATGGGATTCTAATCATCGACAAGCCCGCTGGATTAACATCGCACGACGTTGTCGCCCGTGTCCGGCGCATCCTTGGGACGCGCCGCGTCGGCCACACAGGTACATTAGATCCGTTTGCGACCGGCGTCATGGTCGTACTTGTCGGCAAGGCGACGCGACTCGCGCAGTTTCTTGATAAGGACACAAAGGAATATATTGCCGATCTGCAGTTCGGATTCGAAACCGACACGGGTGACCTTACCGGAAGTGAGAAGGCAGAAGGCAAAAGGCAGACGGCGGAAGGCGTAAGGCGGCAAGGTGAACTATCGAATCTTCTCAGTTCTGTTGATTGGAATTCTGTTCTGGAAAGATTCCGTGGCGAAACGCTGCAAACGCCACCGATGTATTCCGCCAAGAAGATTGAGGGGAAAAAGTTATACGAGCTTGCACGCCAGGGTATCGAGGTTGAGAGACAGCCAGTTCACGTCATTATCCACGAACTTGAACTGTTGCCCTCCGAGATCGGTGATCCGCGATCCACGATCCGTATCCGAGTTGTCTGTTCCGCCGGAACGTATATCAGAACTCTTGCGGAAGACATTGGACGCGTTGTCGGGGTGGGAGCGCATCTGTCCGCACTGCGAAGGACCGCGGCCGGAAAATTCGATCTTCAGCAAAGCATCAGTCTTGAACATCTGGAATCGTCTACGGTCGACAGGCTTTTACCGATCGACCTTGCCGTTTCCCACCTCGCCGAATTTCAAATGGATGCCGACCGTGCAGAAAAGACGAGAAATGGTCTCGCGACGCGTGTCGACGACGATCGGTTCGCGGCCGGTCAGCGCGTTCGAATGATGGAGAGTGATGGAAACACGATCGCTGTCGGAATCTATGACGATGTTGAGAAAATCGTTCGCCCAAAAGTGGTTTTGATCTAGAATGATCGTGTCCATATGAAAAAGCGAAATTTTGCATTGGCAGTCGGTGGAGCTCTAGGAGCCGCTGTCGCAGTAAAAATGCTGACGCGGTCGAAGAGCGTCAATTGGGATGATGTCGCGCATATAATCCCGCATGCCGAGCACTCTCATTTTGTCAGTGTCGACGGCGCACGGATCCACTTTCAGGAGTTTGGCGACGTTACTAAGCCGACGATACTTTTGATCCACGGGTACACCGCCTCGCTCTACGTCTGGAAAACGACGGCACCGATCCTTGCCGAGGCCGGATTTCATGTCATCGCGATTGACCTGCTCGGCTTTGGGTACTCTGAAAAACCTTCATGGTTCGATTACGCGATCACATCTCAAGCCCGGATGATCGCCCGTTTTATGAATCGAATTGGCATTGGCCGTGCGACCGTTCTAGGTAGTTCGTACGGAGGTGCCGTCGCCGCTACGCTGGCGCTTGATTATCCGGAACGCGTCGCCAAGCTCGGACTCGTTGATACAGTTTGCAATGACAATTTGAAAAATCATCCGATCCTAAAGCTCGCCGCCATCCCGGGCATCGGTGAAGCGATCACACCGTTTCTCATCGATTCGCGAGCCTTTCAGCGTTACCGTATGCGCGGCACGCTCGCTCCGGCAAATCACGACTTGATCACTGACGATCGTGTTGAGTCGATACTCCGACCTCTTTCGGCTGCCGACGCCCATCATTCCCTCCTTGCGACGTCGAGGGCCTGGAGCGCCGACCGGATCGAACAAGACGCACACCTTATTAACCAACCGACTCTGATCGTTTGGGGCGAGGACGACAAGGTGATCCCGCTCACGGACGGTCACAAACTTCACGGCTCAATTCTGAATTCCCGGCTCGTGATCCTGAAAAACTGCGGGCATGTTCCGCAGGAAGAAAGGAGTCAGGTGTTCGCCGAGCTCGTCGCTGAATTCTGCCGACACCCCAACGGGCGCATCGAACCAAAAGAAAACGAAGAGATGCGGATGGAAGCCTAGGATGCACGAATCCGTTTTATTTAATTACGGACTGCTGCAGCCCTCGGAACCCAAACTTTCCGCGCTTTCGGACGCGTTACTTTTCGGCAAGGGTGTCTTTACCACCGTCGCGATTTACGAAGGCGAACCTTTCCTCTGGCCAAAGCATTGGAGACGACTTAAGGAGAGCTCGAGCAAGATCGGAATTGACGTCGGCGAGTTTACCGAAACCAAAACGCTACGTGCTCTCGACGAATTGATAGCGGCGAATTCGGTTCGAAATGGCCGGGCGAGGATTACTTTTTTTGATCAGTCGGCCAATGGACCGTGGCCGTATCGATCCGAGCTCCGCACGAGCCTACTAATTATGACGGCCGACCGGCGCCCTCGTCCGGAAAACTATACTCTTACCGTTTCGCCCTGTCATATAAATTCGACGTCGCCCCTTACCGCGGTCAAATCCTCGAACTACCTTGAGAAGATCCTTGTGCTGGATGAAGTAAAGGGGCGCGGTTTTGACGAAGCGATTCAATTGAACGAGCGGGATGAGATCACCTCGGCATGCATGGCGAATGTGTTCTGGATGAGGGCAGGGAGATTGCATACTCCATCGCTCAGTACCGGCTGCATCGCAGGGACAACGCGCGAATTCGTACTTGAAAGGGTTGAATGTGGAGAAGTCGGGGCTGGGATCGAAGAACTGCGATCTGCCGCCGAGATCTTTCTTACATCGGCCGGTTTGGGCATTATTCAAGTCTCGGAATTCGAAGGACGCAAGCTAAAGGGCGAGTCGCAACTCATCTCGGAGCTCTTGCCTCTGCATCCTTAGGAAGACACAAAAACACACGAAACCGGTCGAATCGACTTCGCGCGGTTTCGTGTGATCTCTGCTTGATCTGCTAAGCGGCCGTTTCGAACAACGCGAGGATCTGCTTGCCTTCGTTCGATCGCGGGTCGATGGTCCGGATATGCTTCTGGCCCTGCATCTCCCAAATCGCGGTCACTACCCCTTCTTTTTCAACTGCCTGGTAGTGTACGTCCTCGGTCGGTGGTTGTTCGGCTGATTCAGCCGCCTGCACTGCTTCTTCTGACATCTAAAACAAAAATCTCCTGGAAAAAATTAGAAACTATTCGCCGTCGTCCTTTTCGGCGATTGTGATCGTCGGTTTATCGGCCAACCCTGCGGATCCAGCCTGTTTTTCGGCGATCGTTATCGTCGGTTTTGAGTCGAGTTCATTAGTTGTTTCTTCTCTGTCGTCTGTTTCATCGGGCATATACTTGTCTCCTTTCAGCTTCTCGTGTACTACCTCGGATCTCTACTCAGCAATTGTAATAGTTAAGATCTGTTTGCCATTGTCGATAGTAAAGGTACCGGGGTCAATGGCTGCGAGCGATGAGTCGGGCGAAGTCGGCGATCCGCTTTCCGACTTTTCAGCGATCGTTATCGTAACTCTTTTGCCGCCTAATGCGTCAATTATGGCGTCGCTTTCTGGCATAGGGATATCCTCCGTTGGTAACTAGACTAGATAAAACCGGATGCAAGCCTTAGATTTTACACGCGTCTCAGATTCTTGTCGAGTTTTTCCTTTACTTAACCCTCCGCGGGGTTAATTCATAGAACCAAAAGTCGTTATTGGGCTGATCTATCTGCAATTCGTCGGTTTTGCCGTTCTTGTCGATCGTAAACGTCACAGACCCACGTGGGAAGTTGTAGGCGACCGACGGCCGCCACTTGATCTGAAAGGTGTCGTAATGCCAGTGTTCCAGATCGGCGACAAAGTTCGGTGACGGCCCAAAGCGCATTACGAGCCGCCCGTTTTCTTCGCTAATTATCACGTCACCATAGAGCTTGTCGGCATATGTACCGGCGTAATTTGCGATCGCAAGCGAAGGCCTGGTGTTTGGCACGCGAGCCGCATCAACTTTTTGCCTTTCCTTATCTGCGGCCTCTTTACCGGTCTTCGCCTGCTCGAGGGCCTCGGCGTTCCAATCCCGCCGCGGGGCGTTCACAAACACGTCTCGGATCTTGTTCATCATGATACCGAAACCCGGCGACTCGCTGTTTGTCAGTACGACGAAACCGACATTCTCCTCGGGGATCAAAACGGTGTACGACAACATGCCGTCGAGGCCGCCGCTATGGTTGATGATCTTTCGGCCATAGTAATCGTATAGAAACCAGCCCATGCCGACCGCACTGAAATGCCGCGTTGGATTATTCTTTGAAGCGGTTTCGGAGAGGGGCAGCATGATGTTCGGCTGCCACATCAGCCACGACTGCTGCTGGCTGAATATCTGTTTCCCTTCGAAACTTCCGCGACCGAGTTGCAGGCGGACCCATTTCGAGAGATCGGCGACCGAGGAGTTTAAGGCGACCGCGCCGTAACCGCCATTTACATTTCCATGCGGCAGCACACGCAGAGTTCCACCCGATTCGTTGTGCGGCAGTGCAGCGTTATCGCCGAGCGTTCCGAACCCGCAGGTCGTACGCCGCATCCCGAGAGGATCAAGGATCCGCTCGCGAACAAAAGTACACCAGGACTTTCCCGAAACCTTTTCCACGACTTTACCCGCCGCGATATACATAAGGTTCTGATAGCCATAGCGCGAACGAAAACTCGAAACCGGCCTAAGATATCTAACGCGAGAGAGAATGTCGTCGGCCGTGTACGTCGTTTCGTACCAGAGCAGATCGCCGCTGAACGTGTCCAAACCAACACGATGTGAAACCAGGTCGCGGACCGTCAACTCGCTTGTCACCCACGGATCGTACATCTGAAAATCT
Organism: Acidobacteriota bacterium; assembly: GCA_040006435.1. Lineage (GTDB taxonomy): Bacteria > Acidobacteriota > Blastocatellia > Pyrinomonadales > Pyrinomonadaceae > OLB17. The sequence continues at coordinate 412 of JBDTWZ010000010.1, read as the reverse complement.
GGCAGATATTTTGAGACCTTGTCGTCCCAAGACAGCTTTTTCTCATCTACGAGAATCGCCAGCGAAGTCGCTGTGAATGCTTTCGAATTCGAGGCGATGGCGAACAAGGTGTTCTCGTCGACGGGCCCGTTCTTTCCGAGTTCTCGCAGGCCGTAGCCTTTTGCCAACGCAACTCTGTCGTCTTTTACGATGGCGATCGCCATCCCCGGGCCCTTGTGCGTAGCGAGTACGACGTTCGCGTAGTCATCGATCTCCTTGAGCTTCTCCTCAAGCGTCTGGGGAAAAACCGAGAACTGAACAACGAGAATAAGCAGAAACAAACCGGCAAGTTTTTTCATAATTCACGATTATACGGGATAAATAGAGTTATGGTTTTCGCATGCCTTGGAAGGGTCCCGGAAACTTAAGAACC
>JBDTWZ010000009.1:0-35036 GCA_040006435.1 Acidobacteriota bacterium | reverse complement strand
CACGAAATCGTTTTCGAATCGGAAACGAAGGCCGGCCGGGCTTTTGACGTTGCCTTAATTACGCTGATCCTATTAAGCGTCGCGACCGTGATGCTGGAGAGCGTAAGGGGTGCACGCGATGTGTTGGGGCCAGAGCTTCTGATCGCCGAGTGGTGTTTTACGATACTCTTCACCGCCGAATATGTGCTGCGGCTTATCTCTGTACGGCGCCCGCTCCGATACGCTCTGAGCTTTTACGGACTAGTAGATCTCATTGCCATACTTCCCACTTACCTTAGTCTTTTCGTTCCGGGCACCCAATTCTTCCTCACCATCCGTATCCTCCGACTGCTGCGAATCTTCCGTGTTCTGAAGCTTTCGGAATACTCGTCCGCCTCGCGCCTCATTACCTCCGCGCTTATGGCTAGCCGCAAAAAGATTTTCGTCTTTCTGGTTGCGGTGCTTACCATTGTGACCGTGGTGGGGTCGGTGATGTACGTCGTGGAAGGTGAGGAGCACGGCTTTGCGAACATTCCCGTTAGTATCTATTGGGCGATCGTGACGATGACCACCGTGGGTTACGGTGATATTTCTCCTCAGACCGGTCTCGGAAAATTTCTGGCTTCGCTCGTCATGATTCTGGGGTACGGGATCATTGCGGTGCCAACTGGAATCGTGACGGCCGAACTTGCCTTCGCTGGAAAGCCTGCATCAAGCCAGGTATGTCCGGAGTGCAATGCTGAGCCGCACGACTTCGACGCACTCCATTGCAAGCATTGCGGAACCAGACTGTAATCACGGCAATATTCGCCTGCTTGGGGCAGACGTTACCGAACATCAAGGTTATTGCAGATATCTATTCCGAGTCTCGTAGTAGGGTGGGCGACTACTGGGGCACCGATGCGAATTGACGTGAGCCAAGACGGTTCCGGGTTTTAGTTATTCGACCACCGCAAGGACGTCACCAGCCGAGACAGCATCGCCCTCCGCGACGCGAATCTCCCTAATCGTGCCGTCTTTCGGTGATTTTAGTTCGTTCTGCATTTTCATCGCTTCGACGACCAGGACGCTGGCTCCGGCTTCGACCGGTGATCCCGGCTGCAGCAAAACACGCACAACTTTTCCCGGCATCGCGGTTTTTATTTCGGCAAGGCCGTCCGCGTGTTCCACACCGCTTCCCGCACTGCGCAGCCGCTTTGGATCAATCACTCGAATGTCGAATTCATTAGTGCCGATCCGGACATGTGTTGGGTCGCCCAGCTTCGACACCGGTGTGACGACTGCCTCATGGATGCTGCCTTCGTGTTTGAAAAGAAAAACGTTTGGCTCGGGTTCCGATAACTCGAGTTCGTATTTGCGACCATCGACGTCGGCGAAGACTTTTTCGCCCTCGCGCCTTATTTCGACATCGCGCTTAGCGTCACCGATTTCAGCTTGAAGTTTCATGCAGTTAGAAGAACCGAATTCGCAAATACCAGATGACGGCAACGAGAAGGGAAACGAGACCCGTGATCAGCAGAAGTAAAAATAGGACCCCATCAATAGCGAAATTAATGTGAAGCGGATTCCAGCCCGTAAAAATCGAAGCAGTTAAAAAGAGCAAGGGTATGAGAAAAGCGAGAGTAAACGGCGAAAACCAGGTCGGCCACTTACCCCCGCTGCTCAATCTAAAGCTCATGTCTCTAGGCGCTCTGTCCTTCACCCTTCACCTTATTCGGCTGCGGCGTCACACGAAGGTAGGGTTTGATCGTCTTCCAGCCCGCGGGAAACTTTTCTTTAGCCTCTTCGTCGGTCACGGCCGGAACGATTATGCAATCCTCGCCATCCTTCCAATTTACCGGCGTCGCGACGCTGTACTTCGCCGTGAGCTGGAGCGAATCGATCACACGGAGCACCTCATCGAAGTTCCGCCCTGTGCTCATCGGGTAAACGATAACGAGCTTTACCTTTTTGTCCGGACCGACAACGAACACGTTTCGCACCGTCATATTGTCAACCGCCGTCCGGCCATCGCTGGTGCCTTCAACGGCCGCGGGCAACATGTCGTAAAGCTTCGAAATCTTCAAGTCGGTGTCGCCGATCATCGGGTAGTTTGGCGAATGACCGGTAGCATCCCCGATATCCTCGGACCAACGCTTGTGGTTTTCGACCGGGTCGACGCTGAGGCCAATGACCTTCACGTTGCGCTTCTCGAACTCCGGTTTGAGGCTCGCCATATAGCCAAGTTCCGTCGTACAAACGGGCGTGAAATCCTTCGGGTGCGAGAAAAGAATGCCCCATCCATCACCAAGGTAGTCGTGAAAATTGATTGTGCCTTCGGTAGTTTCAGCAGTAAAATCCGGCGCTTCGTCGCCTAAGCGAATAGCCATTTTATGTTTCCTCCAGAGTGAATTTCGCGAGAATTATAAACAGTGTAGGACCCGATTACAAGGCATTCAACCTACGCGGATTCGGCGTGCGTTTCGTCGTCGGCCTCGAATCTGCGGAGCCGCACCAGACGGACCTTCTTTTCGTCGGCCCGCAGGATCCGGGCCTCGAGGCCGCGAAGGGTCAGCATTTCACCGGTTTGCGGGACATACCCAGCCTCGCTGGTGATCATTCCCGCGACTGTATTGTAGTCGTCGTCTTCGAGTTCGATATCGAACAACCGTTCGATCTTGTCGATCTCGGTTGAGCCCAGGACGTCCCAGTAGCCATCGTCGCCTTCGATGATCTCGATGATCTCTTCTTCCTCGGTGTCTTCATCCTCGATCTCACCTACGATCTCTTCGACAATGTCTTCCACGGTAACAATGCCCGCGACGCCGCCGTATTCATCGATGACTATCGCGATCTGGACATGATTGACCTGCATGCTCTTGAGCAGTTCCGAGGCGGTCTTTGTTTCGGGAACGAAATAAGCGTCGCGCAACAGTCCGCCGATCGATTCGTCTTCCTTGTTATCGGCCCACGCTTGCAGCAGGTCGCGAACGTAAATTACGCCTTCGACATTGTCGATGCTTTCGCGATAAACGGGCAGCCTCGAATATTTTTCCTCGGTCATCAGGTCACGAGCCTGCCGAACTGTCGTTGCGATGTCCACGGCGCAAATCTCGGTCCGCGGTGTCATTATTTCGCCGGCCCGCGTTTCGCTAAATTCGACCATCGACTCGATCAATTCGCGCTCTTTTTCTTCGATGATCCCTTCGGCCTCGCCGACCTCCATCAATGCCTGAAAGTCTTCATCGTTATCGTCCGCCTTGTCTTCGGCCATATCCGGCGCGATCGTGGCCTCAAGCCTCTGCTGCTCTTTGTACCTTCGTCTGGCCAAGAACGGAACCGTGATGGCGTACACAAATTTGTAGAAAGGACGAACGACGGGCAAAAGGAGAAGAAACTTTTTCTCCGGGTTGTTGCGAACCATTAACCGCGGAATTATCTGACGAAAAACGACCGTCGCGACGAGGCCTATGGTCAGAGCAAATAAAACGAGTCCGGTACGCGACAGGTCGAGGCGCGTGCCAATCAATGTCGTGACGACGGCGAACGATATCAAAAGTATCTGGATCGCTGACGAAAGGGCGAGGCGAAAGCGCGGACGATATTCCTGAATTTCCCGGAGAAAGGTTGCGGTCTTTGCGTTTTGTGAATCTTCAGATTCGGACGCAAGGCGGCGAAGGCCAACATCGGAAAGATGCGAGAAGGCCAGATCAACAGTTGCCAAAAAAATCATGGCGGTGAGAATGACCACCGCGAGAAGGATCTCGATCTCCATAGGCTAACGATTGTTAATGTTACGTTTCACGACCTGCGAACGCAACTATTCAACCTTTCGGGGTGCTGCTTTAACGCAGAGGTCCCGGAGAACGCCGAGAAAATCATCACTAGACTATTCTGCTATCTCCGCGTTAAGACTTATTGCGATTGAGCAGACTCGCGGCAGTCTCGTCGACTAGCCAGTAGAGAGTCCCATTCTCAGGATCTACGAACTGGGCCGGGAACTCATCCGGGCGAAACTCGCCTTCGAGAACTTGGGCTGCAGCTTCGGCCTTTTCTTTCCCCGAGACAATAAACATTACATTGGGCGCGTTGTTGATGAGCGGGAAGGTCAGCGTGAACCGATAATCACCTAGCTTTTCCACCCAATTCGCGACGGCGATCTTTTCGTTTTCTCCTAAAGCAGAGGTTTGTGGAAATAATGAGGCGGTATGACAATCTGTTCCCAGGCCCAGCAAGATCAAGTCGAGCCTGGGAGAGCCCTGAAAAAAATGATTGATCTCGAGGGCGTAGTCTTCGGCGATTTTCTCGGGCACCTCGCGCCAGGTCGGCCATTTGTGCACGCTGTCATGATGAAGAGGTAAAGCAGAAAAAAGCGTGTCGTTCGCCATTCGATAATTACTTTCCGGAGAGTCGGCCGGAACATTCCGTTCGTCACCGAAAAAAAAGAACACTCTTTTCCAATCGAGGCGGCTGCGGTGACGTTCGGCGATCAGTTTGTAAACAGGTGCCGGAGTCGAGCCGCCAGATAATGCGACGACAAATTGTCCGCGTTTAGATATAGCGGCTTCGCCGATCTCGACGAAAAGTTCGGCTGCCGCGGCGTTCAGCTCATCCGGGGTTTCAAAGACACGAATCTTTCTCATTTATCAGCGGTGGGATTTTTCCACGTCCGGCCGTCCTTTTCGAGTAGCTCGTCAGCTTCGGCCGGACCCCACGAACCCGAATCGTAGTTCGGAAAGTCGCGTGCCGGAATCGCTGCCCAGACATCCAGGATCGGCGTGACGATCTCCCAACTTGCCTCGACCATATCTGCGCGCTGGAACAGTGTTGCGTCACCGACCATGCAGTCATACAGCAGTCGCTCGTAACCGGTGCTAAGCTGCACGCCAAAGTGTTCGGCGTAGTTGAAATCCATGTCGACGGCGCCAAGCTTGACGATGGGGCCGGGAATTTTTGCGCCGAAGTGCAGGGTGATTCTTTCGTCAGGCTGAATGTGGATCTCGATCCGGTTCGTCCTCAACCGTTCGACGGATGTATCGCGAAACAGGACGAACGGAGCCTTCTTGAACTGTATGATTATGCTCGAGTGTCTTTCACGCATCCGCTTCCCGGTTCGCAGATAGAAAGGCACATCCGCCCAGCGCCAGTTATCGATCGACAGTTTCATTGCGGCGAATGTCTCGGTGTTCGATTCTTTAGCGACCTTTTCCTCGTCCCGATACGCGGCCACAATCTTTCCGTCGACATGTCCCGCGCCGTACTGGCCGCGTACCACTTTCTGCAGCGTGTCCTCCGGCGAGAACGGCTGGATCGCGGCGAGAATTTTAGCCTGTTCATCGCGGACCGCGTCGGCTTCGAACGACACTGGCGGCTCCATTGCAGTAAGCGTAACGAGCTGGAACAGGTGGTTCGGCACCATGTCGCGTAACGCACCGGCCTTTTCATAGTAACCGCCGCGTTGTTCGACACCGAGTTGCTCGGCGACCGTCACTTGAACATGGTCGATGAAATTGCGATTCCAAATCGGCTCGAAGATGCTGTTACCGAAACGGAAGACGAGAATGTTCTGGACCGTCTCCTTTCCAAGATAGTGATCGATACGATATATCTGCCGCTCCTTTACGATCGACAGCAGATCGGCGTTCAGTTTCTTCGCCGACTCAAGATCCCGGCCGAACGGTTTTTCAAAAATGAATCGCCGCCAGTTTCCGTTTTCCTCACGCCCGAGGCCGTTCTTTACGATCTTCTCCGCGACGTTCGCAAACAGTTCAGGCGGGATCGCCATGTAGTAAAAGAAATTCTCAGGAATGTCGTGTTTGGAGCAGACCTCGGCGAGGAGATCCTTCACGTCTTTGAACAATTTCTTGTCGTCGTCAAAATCTCCGCCGGTGTAGAAGGTCCGACTGCAGAACCAATCAAGCAATTCGTCGTCCGGATTCGCGCCCGCAAATTTCTTGAGATTCTCGTGCATCTCGTCGCGAAATTGCTCGGATTCCATTTCTTGCCGGCCGACCCCAACGATCGCAAAATTCGGCGGAAGAAACTTGTCACGAGCGAGATTATAGAGTGCAGGGAAGAGCTTACGTTTCGTAAGGTCGCCGGTCGCACCGAAGATGACCATCACACAAGGCTCGGCTGTTTTTTGGGGTTCGGACATTAGGAAGATTCTGCCACAGAGGTCGGGAACAAGGAAGAATTCTTTGAATATGGTCTTGGGTCTTTGGTCTTAGGTTTTCGGACGTCGGCTAAACCAATGAGCCACCGAAGACCAAAAACCAAAGACCAAAGACCAAAGACCTAGATCTTCAACGTTCGCCGCAACTCAAGCTCGCGGGCGTTCATCTCGCCATCGTCGGTTTCGTGATCGTAGCCGCAAAGGTGCAGCAGGCCGTGAAGTATTAGCTGCTTGATCTCGTTCTCGAGCGTCAATCTATTTTCCTTTGCTTGTTTCTGCGCCTGCTCTACGGATATCACAATGTCGCCGAGATAGTTCGCGTTTAGCGTGCAGGTTTTAGCCTGTTCTTCTTCCTCCAACGACAAACTAACGCTCGCATTCTGAAGAAAATCATCCGGTTCGTGCGGGAACGAAAGCACATCCGTTGTCGATTCCTTGCCGCGGAAGAACCCGTTGAGCTCCTTCATTCGCCGGTCCGAAACGAAAGCTATAGAGAAGTCTTTCTCGAACGACTCTTCGACCCCTTGGAGGAGCTTGAGGGCAAATACCTTCAACCCGCTGGTTTCGATCTTGACTTTACGCTGGAGGTTAACGAGAAGGGGCATTGTCGTCGTCGCGGCTCTGCTCTTCGGAGTGGATTTCGTACGCCTTCACGATCATCTGCACTAGTTTGTGACGCACGACATCCTTATCGGTGAAGTAGACGAACTCGATCCCTTCGAGACCGGCAAGCACGATCTCGGCTTCCTTGATACCGCTTTTCTGGCCACGAGGCAGATCGATCTGCGTTTTGTCGCCCGTCACGACGGCTTTCGATCCAAACCCGATTCGGGTGAGGAACATTTTCATCTGCTCGCTGGTCGTGTTTTGCGCCTCGTCAAGGATGATGAATGCGTCGGACAAAGTACGGCCGCGCATAAAGGCAAGCGGTGCGATCTCGATAATGCGTTTTTCAAGCATTTTGGTGACGCGTTCGCCGTCGACGAGATCGAAGAGCGCGTCATATAACGGTCGCAGATATGGATCGACTTTGTCCTGAAGGTCGCCGGGCAGGAATCCGAGACGTTCGCCTGCCTCGACCGCGGGGCGCGTGAGAATGATGCGGCTGACCTGTTTCTTGAACAGAGCGTCGACCGCCATCGCGACCGCCAGAAAACTTTTTCCGGTTCCGGCGACGCCGATGCCGAACACAAGATCCCTCGAAGCGATAGCGTCGAGATACTTTCGCTGATTTGCTGTTTTTGGCGCGACCTGTTTTTTCCCCGACGGATTAAAACGGGCTTTGAGGAAGTGATCCTTCAAACTATAGGCCCGATCTTCGGCGATTTGCTTGAAGGCATCGCGAAGCTCTTTGTCGGAGAACGTACTGCCCTCTGCGAATAGTTCGCCGAAATCGCGAAGGATCGTTTCGACCGTCTCGATATCACGGGGATCGCCGTCTATCAGCAGCTCATTTCCCCGCGCGCCGATATTCACATCGAGAAGAGATTCGAGGTATTTGATGTTTTGATCCTGTACGCCGAACAGCGTGTTGAGGCCTTGAGGTGGCAGCTCGAGTTTTCGAAGATTGCTCAAATGTTGTCGTCCAATTTACCGCGAATTTGGCTTATGACTGAGGCTACCTGAACGAATTTCTACTGTCAATATCTTCTGTCTTGATGGTATAGAAAATGTTCAGATCCATCGATTGAAATGTTGGCATGATGATTGCTAAAAGACTGGCAGAGTTCGAAATCATTACACGAAATTAAGTTCAAAACCGGGGAGTGAATTAAGCAATGTTTACGAAGTACATAAGGGGGATTAGAAAAGAGGCCTGTCCGCTCGTGTTATCGGTAACCGATTTGACGATGACCGTTCCGATGGTTACTTCGATCCAGAGAAATAATGTTCGCCGCGTGGAACAACGCGAGGCGATCGATATTTACGTCCGAGCCCGAAACATCTACTATCGGGCCCGACGTCAAAGGCCTGTGCGGGCGGCGAGTATTTTTTAACTTGTGCGGGAGGAAAGCGGTGTATGCCGACGAGAAAGGACGGGACAAGCAAATACACGGCAAAACAAGAACGAAAGGCCGACCACATTGAAGACGGGTATAAGAAAAAGGGTGTTTCGGAGAAGGAAGCTGAGAAGCGAGCCTGGGCGACCGTAAACAAACAGGACGGCGGCGGCAAGAACCCGGGTGGTTCGGGACGCAAAGGAGCCAAGAAGCCCTGACCGTTTACGATGGTTGATTTGCGACTATATTTGAAGGAAGGCGATTTTCGGATCGCCTCTTTTTGTTTTTAGGGGAGGTTATATATGACGAGAGTGCGACAAGGCACGACGGGAGCGACGGACTCCAACGACGGACAGTGCTCGGCGGCGAGACACGATCGGTAAAGACGCCATGCAATTATCTGACAAAATCGGAGGCCGTCTTTGCGGGACAAAGGCGGCGTATGGTAACCTTACTGCTTTGTTATAAGAGCATTTTCTTATCTATACAGGAGCACTTTATCAAAAATGGCCGCTAATAATGGTAACGCACAGATCGGCAAGGTCGTACAGATCATCGGCCCGGTCGTCGACATAGAATTTGAGGATTATCTACCCCCTATCTATCAGGCTCTAAGAATCACATCAGAAGGTTTCGAGGTCGAAACGCCGGTCGATGTTGTCGCCGAGGTGCAGCAGCATTTGGGCGAGGGCCGCGTTCGGGCGATTTCGATGCTGCCGACCGACGGTATGATCCGCGGTATGAAGGTCATCGATCTCGGCGGGCAGATCACGGTTCCGGTCGGCGGGCCGACGTTGGGCCGGGTGATGAATGTCATCGGCGATCCGGTAGATGAGCTCGGCCCGGTCGTGTCCGAAACACGGTATCCAATTCATAGACATGCTCCGGCATTCGACGAACAGGTGACCGAGCTCGAGATGTTCGAAACAGGCATCAAGGTTATCGACCTTATTCAGCCTTTTCTTCGCGGTGGAAAGATCGGACTGTTCGGCGGTGCGGGTGTCGGTAAGACGGTGCTCATCATGGAGCTGATCAACAACGTCGCCAAGGGCCGCGAAGGGTTCTCGGTTTTCGCCGGCGTCGGCGAGCGCACACGCGAAGGGAACGACCTGCTCCGCGAAATGGTCGAATCAAAGGTCATCACATACGGTGACGCATTCACGCATAATTTTGAAGAAACGGGAGCTTTCGATCTCGCGAAGGTCGATATGGAAGCGATCAAGGGTTCGAAGGTGTCGCTTGTGTACGGACAGATGACCGAGCCGCCGGGAGCACGTCTCCGCGTCGCGTTGTCGGGTTTAACGGTCGCCGAATACTTCCGCGATCAGGGTAACGACGTGCTGTTCTTCGTCGATAACATTTTCCGATTCACACAGGCCGGTTCCGAGGTGTCGGCGCTTCTTGGACGTATGCCCTCCGCGGTTGGCTATCAGCCAAATCTCGCGACAGAAATGGGAGAAATGCAGGAACGCATTACATCGACCAAGACAGGGGCGATCACGTCGATCCAGGCCGTGTACGTTCCCGCTGACGACTACACCGACCCGGCTCCGGCGACGACGTTTGCTCACCTTGATGCCGTTACTGCGCTGTCGCGTCAGATCGTCGAGCTCGGAATTTATCCGGCGGTCGATCCGCTTGCGTCGAACTCGCGAATTCTCGATCCGCAGATCGTGGGCGACGAACATTACGATACCGCTCAGTCGGTTAAGAAGATCCTTCAGCGATACAAAGACCTGCAGGACATTATCGCTATTCTTGGCCTCGACGAGCTTTCCGAAGACGATAAGCTCACGGTCGCGCGTGCCCGCAAGATCCAGCGTTTCTTCTCGCAGCCGTTCACGGTCGGCGAGCAGTTCACCGGCTTGAAGGGCGAGTACGTCAAAACGGAAGACACGATCAAGGGCTTTCGTGAGATTCTCGAAGGCAAGTGCGATGACATGCCGGAACAGTCGTTTTTATTGGTCGGTACGATCGAGCAGGCTCGCGAGAAGGCTAAGAAGATGGCCGCTGCCGCGTAATTGGAACGCCGGCATCTTGCCGGCTTCCGTATATTGATAATGCCGGCAGGATGCCGGCGTTCCACTATGCTCAAACTCGAAATAGTAACTCCCGAGAAAAAGGTATTCGACGACTCCGTCGATTCTGTAACTGTACCGACTGCGTCAGGTGAGGCTGGCATTTTGCCAAATCACGCACCGCTCATCTCAGCCCTGAAACCTGGCATCCTGTCATATACGAACAAGGGGACGACGGAGCGTTTGGCCGTGAGCGGCGGATTCGTCGAGGTGAGTGCGAATCAAGTATCGGTATTAACAGATACGGCGGAGACGGCAGGCGAGATCGACGCCGACATTGCGCGTGCGGAGCGTGACGCGGCGGAGAAGTCGCTCGCGGCTCAGGCGAATTCGGCGTTAGAAGATACGGAGGCCGATCGCGAACGGCTCGATGCGGCGAATGTCCGCTTACAACTTGCGGCTGGAAAATAGAGAAAAGTCGCTGCGTGAAATTGGATGAAACGCCGTTTGCCCTTGTTGCACTCGGCGTTTTGTTTTCGCTGATGACCTCACAGTCATCCAGATAAGAACTCCTTATCTATTGGCTAGCGAGTATTGCGATGGGGAGGCATTTACATTAGTGCCTCTGCGGACTAACCTAGACTTACCGGATATTGTTAGCAGTCCGCCCTAGCCGACTTCGTTTAGCGACCTTGGATTTCGTAGAGAAATGTTAGACTCGACCGCCACTTCAGCTCTGAAAAGCATCTCGGCACCTAAAACGCTGTTCGCTTTTGGGCTTAATTTCAAAACCGCACCGGTTGAAATTAGGGAAAAGATGTTTCTTAACGAGTACGAAATCCCTCCGTTCTTGCGAAAGCTAAAAGAGACATTGTCCGAGTGTGTTGTTCTGTCGACGTGCAATCGAACCGAGATCTACGGGGTAAGCGATTCCAGCGAAATCGATCTTGAGATCTACAAAGACCTGCTCATCGATCTTAAGAATGCGCGCGGGGTCGTCAAAGACGAACATTTCTTTTCCCTGATCTCCTGTACGGCTTGCCAGCAGCTATTCCGGGTCGCAACCAGTATCGATAGTAAAATAATCGGTGATTCGCAAATTCTTCGACAGCTTCGTTCAGCCTACTCGATCGGCTCGCAAAATGGTTACACGGGTAAGGTGCTGAACCCGCTGATGCAGCGCGCCTTGAAGCTCGGAAAAAAGGTTTACACGGAAACGACGATTCACGACGGTGCTGCTTCGGTGAGTCTAGCTGCCGTTGAACTGGCGAACCAGACCTTGGGCGATCTGGAGGGTCGCACGATACTCGTGATCGGAGCCGGCGAAACTGCGAGGCTCACAATGGAGGCCCTGGCTAGCAAGCGTGTCGGGAAGATACTGATAAGCAATCGGACGCTTAGCCGTACCGAAGAGCTTTTGGCGGCGCTGCCCCAAGATCTGTGCCCTGACAGTGCAATTCTCGACTTTCACGATTTCAAGCATCGGTTGGACGATGTCGATATCATTATAAGCGGCACAAGTTCTAAAGAGCCGATCCTCTATAAGGAGGATTTCAAAAGGCGCGACCGAAAATTGCTGGTTATTGATATTGCGGTTCCTCGTGATGTCCATGATTCGGTCCGCGAGAATCCGAATGTGGTGGTCAAAAATATCGACGACTTAAACTCGATAGTCGATGGTAATCAGGAAAAACGGATCAAGGAACTTCCGAAGGTCGAGAATCTGATCATAAAGGAAATGGTGGATTTTCTAATGTGGTATTACCTGCTACAGATCTTGCCGTCCTACGAAAAAACTGGCACTAAGCCATCCCCCGCACAAAAAGCTGAGATCATCAGAATTAAACAATTATTGAGTCGCAATGTCTCCGAGATACATAGTTTCGCTTCCCGAGCGGGTAACGATTTTTACGAAGATCTCGAGAGCCACTTTTCGTTGGTTCGCAGGCTGCAAGCGATGAAGCATGAAGCGATCGGTGCTGTGGTTGTATGACGCACAGTTATTCGATCGGCACGCGCGGCAGCGAACTGGCGTTGTGGCAGGCAAACTGGGTCAAGAGGAAACTAGCAATACTCTCTCCCGAAAGCATATTTGAGATAAAAGTTATCGAGACAACAGGCGACCAGATACTCGACGTCGCTCTCTCCAAGATCGGTGATAAAGGACTTTTCACACGACAAATCGAAACGGAGTTAATTGACGGAAGAATTGACCTTGCCGTTCACAGCCTGAAGGACCTCCAAACAGTTCAGCCGGACGGCCTAGTGATAAGGGCGATGTGTGAAAGGGATATCCCGAACGATGCATTTATTTCCCAACTCTTTCACAACGTTGACGAGTTGCCTCGAGGTGCGCGGGTCGCCACGGGCAGCCTAAGACGCAGATGCCAGTTGCTGAATTATCGGCCGGACCTCGAAATCGTTGACATCCGGGGTAATGTACCCACGCGGCTAGCGAAATTCGCCGATTCAGATCTCGACGGGCTGGTACTCGCATACGCCGGGCTCAGTCGATTAGGACATAGAGAGAAAATTAGGCAGACAATTCCGTTCGACGTGATGTTGCCGGCACCCGGACAAGGTTCGATCGCAGTCGAGGTGCGATCGGATGACGACTTTGCCATGACTCTTTGTGGCAGACTTGATGACGCTTCGACCCGAGTATGTATAATGGCCGAACGCTCATTCTTGAGGCACCTTGAGGGCGGCTGTCAGGTGCCGATTGGAGCCATCGCGACGCTGCGTCATCATACCGTGCATCTGGAGGGGATGGTGGGCAGTCTTGACGGGGCTGTTGTTCTTCGTGAACATCTCGAGTGCGATATCAGTGAGTCTGACAGTCTCGGAGTTCGTCTTGCCGAAAGTCTGATCGAAAAAGGCGCGGCTGATTTGCTCGCGGCCAATCGCGAGCAAATCTAGCGACGGCGGTACGATGAAATCTCCGGTGATACTTGTTGTGAGAGACGATGATCAGTTCAGCACCCTTCTCCGATCGAGCGGATGTGAGGTGCTGAATCTGGAATTAATAAGTACAGCTCCCTCGTCGGACCTCACCGCTCTCGATGAGCTATTGCACCGGATCGACGATTACGATGGATTGTTTTTCACAAGTCCGGTATCTGCCGATGTTTTCGTCGAGAGATCGAAAACATTTGTGAAAAGTTTTCTCGGCAAGGTTTATGTTCTGGGCAGGCGGGCTAGGACGATTCTCGAAGTCGCCGGTTTTGATGTCGTGTTTGTGGGAGACGCAAACACCGCTGAAGAATTTATCGGGTCTTTGGAGCAGACGGAATTTGAAGGGAAGCGGTTTCTCTATGTACGTGGCAACAAAAGCCTGCGTACCATTCCCAATCTGCTCGCAGGGATAGCGGTGGTTGACGAGGTCACCGTCTACGAAACGACGCTCACGCGTCCAGATGATCGGATAGTGGGGTCCGTCCGGAAGAGGTTGAGTGACGGCGAAATCGAGTGGGTCTGTTTCTTTAGTCCCTCCGCCGTGGACAGCTTTTGTCGGCTGTTTCCGGCGGGGGACTTGAAGAGACTTAAAGCCGCCGTTATCGGGGAAACAACTAGCCGGACGGCGCGCGACCGAGGTATGAGGGTAGAATTTGTATCAGTGGAAGCGACGGCCGATTGTTTTGCTAATGGGTTGATCGGACAAGTTAATAGACATTGAGTAAGGAATCTATTTTTATCAGGGCCTGCAAAGGACAGGCGACGGAGCGGACGCCGATTTGGATAATGCGTCAAGCGGGCCGCTATCTGCCGGAATATCGAGCCATCCGCGAGAAAACCGATTTTCTTATGCTTTGCAAAACACCTGAACTTGCAAGCGAAGTGAGCATTCAACCCATCGATATTGTGGGGGTGGACGCGGCAATTCTCTTTTCCGATATTCTTGTAATACCGGAAGCTATGGGAATGAGCCTTGACGTGGTCGAGTCCAAAGGGCCGATCTTTGCCGCTCCGATTCGTGATCGAGACGATTTGAAGCGGCTCGATACCACGAGAATTACCGAACGCCTGAAATATGTGATGGAAGCAGTAAAACTGACCAAGGTGAAGCTCGCTGGCCGGGTGCCGTTGATCGGTTTCGCAGGCGCCCCGTGGACGCTTGCAACTTACATGATCGAAGGCAAAGGCTCGAAGAATTTCGAGCAGGCTAAACGGTTTATCTACCGCGACCGCGAAGCCGCGCATCAGTTGCTGCAGGTGCTGGCTGATTCGGTCGTTGAGTATCTCAATGAAAAAATTAGGGCGGGATGTGACGCGGTTCAAATCTTCGATACGTGGGCGGGGATACTCTCGCCGTCGGATCTCGAAGAATTTTCTCTTTCATATCTCCGATACATTTGTGAGCGTCTCGAAACTAATGGTGCTCCCGTCATTGTATTCGCTAAGGGCGTAAGGTCGTTCGGCGCCCTCGCGTCAATCAAGTGTGATGTCATAGGCCTCGATTGGACGATCGACATACACGCGGCAAAGGCAGGCATCGGTCCTGGCAAGACACTTCAAGGCAACTTGGATCCTTGTGTCTTGTTTGGTCCGAAAGAGATGATAAGAGACGAGACGGAAAGAATACTCGCACGGTTCGGTACGGGCGGCGGTCACGTATTCAATCTCGGTCATGGGATATTGCCAAGTACCCCAGTCGAGAACACACAGTATTTGGTAACCTGCGTTAAAGAGCTCAGCGCCAAATATCATTAGAAGAACGGTGTAATGATGAAGGAATCAAGGGGAATAGACTACGACGTCCTGAAAAAGTTCAACCAGCAGGGTCCGAGATATACTTCGTACCCGACGGCACCCTTGTTTTCCACGGATTTTACTGCGAACGATTTCACAAGCGAGATCCGTGACGTCAACGCACTACCGGGTGCTGGTCGTCTTTCGTTATATTTCCATTTCCCGTTCTGTGAAAAACTTTGTTACTTCTGTGGCTGCAACATGCGAGTCACCCACGATCGAGCGCTGATTCGCCAGTACAACGAGTACCTCAAAAAGGAGATCCAGATTCTTCGGCCGATGATCTCTGAGGAGCGCAAAACAGTGCAAATGCACTGGGGCGGCGGTACCCCGTCTTATCTCTACCCCGACGAGATCGCCGAGATCGGCTCGTATATCAGAGATCGATTCCCTTTTGACGACGAGTTTGAAGCAAGTGTCGAGATCGATCCGCGAGGCCTAACACGCGAACACTTGGAGGCCCTTCGTGAGGTTGGGTTTAATCGCACTAGCTTCGGCGTACAAGATTTTAATTTGAAGGTGCAGGAAGCGATCAACCGTGTTCAGTCCGAAGAGATCACGCGGCAGACGGTCGAATGGGCCAACGATCTCGGCTTCCAGAGCGTAAATCTGGATCTAATATACGGCCTTCCGTACCAGACCGTGGAATCGTTTGCCGATACGGTCGAAAAGGTGATCGACATCTCTCCGAGCCGGATTGCCGTATTCAACTACGCCCATGTGCCTTGGTTGAAAAAACATCAAGAAATAATGCCAACGGCAGCCCTGCCGTCCGCCGACGAGCGACTAGCCATTCTGGAAATGACGATCGAAACGCTTGTCGCGGCGGACTACGTTTATATTGGAATGGACCATTTCGCCAAAGCCACCGACGAGTTGGCAAAGGCGCAGGCAGACCGCACTCTTTACCGAAACTTCCAGGGTTACTCGACGAGAGCCGGATGTGACGTCTATGCTTTTGGGCTGTCGGCGATCAGCCAGTTCGAGAACATATACGCTCAGAACGTAAAAAGTTTCTCCGATTATTACGCTCGTATCGATGCTGGCGAGCCTGCCACCAGCGTAGGTTATCGTATGACGCGGGACGACCACATTCGGAAGGAAACGATTATGCAAGTGATGTGTAACCTCGAGGTCGATAAGCGTCGTGTCGAAGAAAAATTTGGGATCGTTTTTGACGAGTATTTCAAAGACGATCTTCAAAAGCTGAATGCCTTTGAATCCGACGGGCTTCTAATCAACGAAGCGGAAAAGATTAGGGTGCTCGGCTCCGGCATTTTGATCATCAGAAATATCGCGATGTGTTTTGACGCATATCTTGAAAAGATGATGCGAGACAAACCGGTATTTTCGAAGACAGTTTAGGGATAGGCATATGAGCGATAGGATCGGTGTTGTTTTATTAAATCTCGGCGGACCCGATTCCCTGGATGCGGTCGAACCTTTTCTTTACAACCTCTTTAGCGACCCGGACATAATTGATTTCCCATTGAGTTTTCTGTTTCGAAATCGCCTTGCAAAACTGATCTCCACTAGAAGGGCCCCGATGGCCCGTGGCCAGTATGAGAAGATCGGCGGCAGATCGCCCTTAAAGCACCATACGCTGAATCAGGCGGCACTTCTGGAAGCGAAGCTCAACGAAAAGATCCCGGCGAAAGTTTACGCCGCGATGCGATATTGGCGACCGTCGACTGATGAGACGCTCGACCGGATCAAGGCGGATGGAATCAGAAATGTGATCCTGCTTCCGTTGTATCCGCAATACTCGAAGGCAACCACGACTTCGAGCGTCAAGGAATGGTATGCAAAGTTAAAGCTTCGCGGTGAGATGGGGACGGTAAAGACAACCCTTATCGAATCGTATTATGATTTTCCGCCATATATCGATTCACTTGTTGAGCGGGTAAACGAAGGCCTGTCGCGTTTTTCTGCCGCCGCCCGCCGCGATGTCCACCTGCTTTTCAGCGCGCACGGCACGCCGATGAAGCTCGTTCGTCAGGGCGACCCGTACTCCGGACACATCAAAGTCACTATCGAGTCAATTCTCCGGCAGGGGGACTTTTCCCAAGACCACAGCCTTTGTTATCAATCCAAGGTTGGTCCCATGAAATGGCTAACACCGTCGACCCCGGACACGATAAAAAAGCTGGCGACAGAAGGTGTCAAAAATATGTTGGTGGTGCCGATCGCCTTCGTTTCCGACCACCTGGAGACTTTGTTCGAGCTCGGGATCGAGTACCGTCGTGTTGCGGAACTTGCGGCGGTCAAGCAGTACGAGGTCACGACCGGACTTAACGATTCACCGATTTTTATCGATGCTCTTGCTCGCCTTGTTTTCAAACAGGTCGGGATCACCGAACTCGAGAAGAGCGCCTTGTCGGCAAATTGATGCGAAAAAAGGTCGCGATAATCGGCGGCGGGATCTCGGGACTGTGTGTTGCCCACCAATTGTTGAAGGGCGACTTTGACCTTACGCTTTTCGAATCCGGTTCCTCGGTGGGGGGTAACATCAAGTCCGAAACCCGAGACGGATTTCTTTTCGAACATGGACCGAATACTGCTCTTGCTTCACTTGAATTGCTTGACCTTATTTCCGACCTCGGGCTCGATGACAAATTAGCAGCGCCGAAGCCAAGTTCTAACAAACGCTTTATACTCCGGGGCGGCGGGCTGGTTCAATTACCGTCGTCGCTGTTCGGGTTTGCTAGAACCGCGGCATTTTCGAGACGCTCCAAGTTCGGTCTGTTGAAAGAGCCGTTCGTCGCGGCGAAGGTTGGAGATGAGGAGTCGGTTGCCGCATTTTTTGAGCGGCGTGTGGGCCGAGAGGTGGTGGATTACGCAGTCGATCCTTTTATTTCGGGAATCTATGCCGGCGACCCTGATAAGTTGTCGATCCGGCACGCATTCCCCAGAATCTACGAATTGGAAAAGAGGTATGGCAGCCTTCTGAAAGGCGCAGTCTTTAGTCGGAGAAAGGGCTCCGCCAAACTTCCGAAGGGAACTCCACGAAGCATTACGTTTAAGCAGGGAATGCAAGTCTTGACGGATGCCCTGTCGGCTGAGTTGGGCGGGAGCATTAGGTTGAACGCAAAGGTTCGTGCGATACGGAAAAGTGACGTTGGTCGGATCGAGGTAGAGACGCCGTCCGGCCTCGAACTATTCGATGCGATCGTTGTCTGTGCTCCGGCTCATTCGACTGGCAAACTGATTCGAAACCTTGACGAAGAAGCCGCCCTTGCACTTGAGGGGATCTATTACCCGCCGGTCACGGTCGTTGTCATGGGATTTCATCAGGACCAGGTCCGAATCGATCCGTCGGGTTTTGGTTTTCTTGTCCCGGCGCTAGAGAGACGCAATATTTTGGGAAGTCTGTGGACCTCTTCCGTTTTCGAGAATCGGGCTCCACCCGGCTACCATCTTTTTACGACCTTTATCGGGGGGAGCCGCAATCCTGAACTCTGTGATGAAGAGGAAGGACGACTGGCCGAGATCGCACTTGAAGAATTGAATGCGATTCTCGGGATAAGCGGTGGTCCGGTTTTCACGGTTGTCAAAAAGTGGAAACGAGCTATACCACAGTACAATCTTGGGTACGATCGTGTGCTCAACGCCCTGGACCGATTTAGGAATACCCGTGAGCGTATATTTTTTTGTAGCAATTATTACAAAGGTATCTCGGTAAGTGACTGCGTCAAGAACGGCCTTTCGACTGGGAACGAAGTATCGGATTATCTGAGCACGTTGACGGTATCGAATAAATGAGAAAATTTCAGCTTCAGCCTGGCTTCCCGACGACTCGGATGCGTAGATTGCGAAAAACTGCGGGGCTCCGGGACATGCTAAGTGAAACATCTTTGAGCAAGAGTGACCTGATCTATCCCCTCTTCGTAGTTGAAGGGGAAAATGTTCGGAAAGAGATCTCGTCAATGCCGAATCAGTTTCAACTTTCGGTCGATAATATTCTCCGCGAGTGCGATGAACTGAGTCGACTGGGTATTAGGTCCATCTTGCTTTTCGGCATTCCGCGAGAAAAAGACGAGGTTGGCTCCGCGGCATACGCGGATAATGGGATTATTCAGCAAGCTCTCCGATCGATCAAAAAAGCTTTTCCCGAAATCGTTGTGGTTACCGATGTATGCCTTTGTGAATACACGTCGCACGGACATTGCGGGGTCGTGGAATCAGGGAATGTAGATAACGACGCCACCCTCGCTTTACTCGCCAAGGAAGCCGTTTCTCATGCTCAGAACGGGGCCGATGTAATTGCTCCGAGCGACATGATGGACGGGCGGGTACAGGCTGTTCGCAAAGCCCTGGATGATGGCGGCTTCGCTGACACTCCGATCATGGCCTACTCAGCAAAATATTCTTCCGCTTTTTATGGACCGTTCCGTGAGGCGGCAGAGTCGGCCCCTCAATTTGGCGACCGAAAATCGTACCAAATGGATCCCGCGAATTCGGATGAGGCACTTCGGGAGATCGCCCTCGACATCGCGGAGGGAGCGGATATAGTGATGGTGAAGCCTGCCCTGTCTTATCTCGATATCGTGCGGCGAGCGAGCGAGGAGTTTAACATCCCGATAGCGGCCTACAATGTCAGCGGCGAATATTCGATGTTGATGGCGGCGGCCGCGAACGGTTGGCTCGATCGCGACAGGACCATGCTCGAAGTTCTGACGTCGATCAAGCGTGCAGGGGCTGACTTGATCATTACCTATTTCGCAAAAGACGCGGCGCGCGTCTTGTAAATCAAATGGACACTAGTAAGAGTACCGAATTATTTAATGAAGCCCAGCGTCACATGCCAGGCGGTGTTAATTCACCCGTCCGCGCTTTCAAATCAGTTGATCGGGACCCCATATATATTCGCTCGGCAAGGGGTGCGAAGATCTTTGATGTGGATGGAAATGAATTTGTCGACTATGTCGGTTCGTGGGGACCATTGATCCACGGGCATGCGCACCCGCGTGTGACGCGGGCTATCCAGAATACCGCCGAGAATGGAACGAGTTTTGGTGCGAACTGCGAAAAAGAAGTCGAGTTCGCCAAACTGGTCAAGAAGTTTGTTCCGTCGATCGAGATGGTCAGGATGGTGAATTCCGGAACTGAAGCGACGATGAGTGCATTGCGGCTTGCCCGAGCTTTCACCGGGCGCGAAAAGGTTATAAAGTTCGAGGGATGTTATCACGGTCACGGTGATTCGTTTTTAAGTAAAGCGGGTTCAGGTGTCGCGACTCTTGGTTTACCGGACAGCCCGGGTGTTACTCCGGCGACCGCCGCCGATACCCTCAACGCAAAGTACAACGACATCGAATCGGTCACCGCGCTTATAGAAAAGAACAAGGATTTAATCGCGGCGGTTTTCATTGAGCCCGTTGCGGGTAACATGGGCTGCGTTCCGGCGGATGCCGGGTTTTTGCAGGCGCTCCGAACAATCTGTACGGCGGCGGGCATCCTGCTAATTTTCGATGAGGTCATGTCCGGATTTAGAGTGGCCCGCGGCGGGGCTCAGGAACTCTACGGGGTGCTGCCGGACATTACTACTCTCGGTAAGATCATCGGTGGGGGACTTCCGGTTGGAGCCTATGGCGGGCGGCGCGAAATCATGGAACTTGTTGCGCCTCAAGGCCCGATGTATCAGGCCGGAACTCTTTCAGGGAACCCTCTCGCAATGGCAGCTGGGATTGAAACACTCAAGACGATTGATGAGGATCATGACTTCTACGGGCGTCTGGACTTATCGTGCGAATATCTTTATGACGGCTTCCGAAATAACTTGGCCGAACTGAAACGTCCTTATACCCTTAACAATTGCGGATCGATGTTCACTCTATTTTTTACCGATAACCGCGTAACGGATTTCGATTCCGCAAAAACCTCCGACTCTGTAAAGTTTAGTGTTTACTTTGGCCAGATGTTGGAGAAAGGAGTTTATCTACCCCCATCTCAATTCGAGGCGTGCTTCGTTTCCGCCGCTCATGAGAAGGAAGATCTGGATAAGACCATCGCTGCAAATTATATGGCGCTCAAGACGATCAGTAACTAAGCTTCCGTAACGACTCCGCGTCGGCGATCTGGCAGAAGATCAGCCCAAAACAAGCTGCGGATATTATCTGCGGCGCGAGCGGTGCGATCTTGGAGTCTACGTCAGAGTGTCGAATTTGCTTGACCGATTTGAAAGCGAACAATTCGTATTCGCTCCGGCGCACGAACGTTCGTTCACGATCGGCACTGCGTTCGAGATCAAGTAAGTTAGAGGAAGAGGATGATAAGAGGCGTCGGGTCGACCGGCGTTTTTCGGAAATTTCAGCTACCTGCGCGGCGATAATATGACCGAAGACGCTCGACTTTATCAGCCCGCTTCGGACAAATGTCGGGTTCGCTGGCAGAATTTTGGGAAGAGCTATTACTTCGATTACAACGCCCGGCTCATCGGAGCTCAGAAGCGTCTGTCCGAGGCTTTTCGTAATGCCAACGGCGTGGCGGCTGAACTTGGCTTTGTGACCCACAATCTCGGTGGTGGATATTATCTGCGGCGAGAACATTTCGACTTCAACATTCATTTGGGCCTTTCAAATCTGCTCAATAAGTTCTACCGCGAACAATTCGTATTCGCACCGGCTCGCGGGCGCTCGATGACAATCGGGACGACTATCGAAATAAAATAATGTTGTGCGGGAACTTCTCGTCACAGATCGCCGGTCGAGTCATCTCGACCGGCGGTCTCTTGCGCTGTATGAAGAAGCGTTGACGAAGAGATGAGGGAAAATGTCTGTTATTAGCAGATGAAGGTATCCACTTTAGCTGTAATACACACAATTTCTGTTTGCCTTATTGGAAAACTCAAGTATAATCCTTCCAATTCACTCAGAAGTTAAGAGTTTCAAATTCAGGTCGACTAACCGAATCGGCGGATGTCTGCGTTAGTCCGTCAAAAAGATTGATTTGCTCTCCGGAATTTTGAAACACTAATCGAAACTAACATTCAGACCGAAGGAATTGAGATTCAATGATCAGAACGTACATCCGTCGTCTCTTTTTCACTCTCGATCTTTTAGCGACTTCCGCTCTTACGTTTGTACCGCAGCATGGAGTAAAGAGCGTCGAGGATCGCGTACCGTGTTGGGTCTGCTAGGACGACACCGCGTCGCGGTCACAAAAATCGGCCTCGACTTTTGGTATGACGGCGCGAAATTTAGCCAGATTTCGGTGAATAACAACGGTTTGGCAAGCTTAGGTTCGACAGTTATTGCAACAAACTGACAGGTGTATTAAAGGCAAAATAAAACGATAAAAATGGAGATTTAGGGGAGAAAGATATATGCAAAAGTCCAAAAAAAGGGATTGTTCTATTCAGCGAAGTAGGAATTTATTGCCTCTGTTTTTAGTTTTTATATTGACGACTAATATCATAATTCCGGGTGTTGCCGCACAGGATTTGCCTGATGTTCATGCCAAAAAGAACCAAGTAGATAGGATCAAGGTAGATTCAGATGCCAGTGAGGGTTTCGGTATTATTGAATCCACCAGCGGATTTTTCAATTCCGCTGACGCAAAGGTGGGTCAAAATACGGAACGGACAATGGTTGTCGGAAACGATCTCGGCAATGAAAGCGAACCGAATAATACTTTTGGAACGGCGAATGTTTTGACAGGAAGCGAAGTCAAGATAAGAGGTGATGTTTATCCGAACGCCGATTTGGATTGGTTTTCGTTCACCGCGGCTGCGGGCGACCGCGTTTATGCGGCGGTGATGACGACTTATTCGTCGAGTGCCAGTACCGACAGTCAATTGCGTATCTTTGCATCGGATGGAACGACCCTTTTGGAATTTGACGAGGACGACGGCTCGCAGGGCACTCTTTCTTCAACCATTGCGGGTGTTGTCATTCCGTCAGCCGGAACATATTACGTGCAGGTCAAACATTTTTCGGCAACCAACACACTGCGCCCTTACGAACTTTATCTTAAAGTGCAAAGCGGCGCGCCTGTCCCGGAAGTCGAATCGAACGACACGGCGGGAACGGCAAATCCGCTTCCGGCAAGCGGATGGGTCAGCGGCGCGAGAAATCCGGCGGTGGCGACCGAAGTGGATTATTACAGTATGACGCTGAATGCCGGCGATACCGTTTATCTCGGTCTGGACTTAGACCCCGAACGCGACAATGTGCAGTGGAACGGACGACTCGGGATAGCTTTATTCGGCGACGCGAATAATCAGATTCTGGTAGTTGACGACGGTTCGGCGGGAAGTGTCGCCAACCCGCTTTCCGAAGCGATGTTTTTGACGGTCAAGACCGCCGGAACATATTATGCCTATGTTGATTCGGCAACTGCGACAACCGGCGGGCCGACAGCGACTTATAATCTGAGTGTGACGGTCATTCCGAAAACTAATGTCGGTGTTAACTGCACGACCTATACCAGTACGAATGTTCCGCAAACGATCGGTCCCGGAGCGGGGCTGGTTTCTTCAACGCTGACCGTTCCGCCGACGACTGCGCGAATTGCCAGTACAAAAGTTTCGATCAATGCCACGCATGCTCTGATGGCGGATTTGGACGTTAATCTGCGTTCACCGAACAGCAACAATAATGGTCTGTTCAACGACATCGGTTCGACCGCGACAGGCGGACAAACGATGATGGACATCACGCTCGATCAATATTCATCGGGAACTCCGTTCACTTTCACGGCATTGCGACCGGTAATTCTCAAACCCGAACTCAACTACCGGCTCGATTGGTTTGATGGAGAAAATCCATCCGGCGTGTGGACGCTCGATGTCCGCGACGATTTGACCAACACGAGCGGCGGAACGCTCAACAGTTGGAGTTTGGAACTTTGCGAACAGCCGCCTGTACCGGGGGCGGTAGTTTACAGCGAAAACTTTGAAGCCAATAACGGCGGATACACGCTCGGCACAGTAGGACAATTGGCTAACGAATGGGAATACGGCACACCGGCGACGGTGGCAACAACGACCACTAATCCGGTTGCGGATTTCATCGGCTGCAACAGCGGAACGAGTTGCTGGAAGACCGATCTCGATAACACATATGATGTGAGTTCGAATCAAGATCTGGTTTCACCGGATATAGTCGTGGCTCCAAATACAAGCAGCCTGAACCTGTCGTGGGCGATGCGTTACCAGATGGAGAGCTCGACGTTCGACCACGCATGGGTACAGGTCGATGAAGTCGGCGGTCTTGCCGCTTCGAAGAGGGTCTGGGAATGGAAAGGCGCGACCATGACCGTCGGAGTCGGCAGTCCGACAGAAAATATCGGCGAATCGGCCGGCTGGGGTATTTACAATGCAGATATCTCCGAGTTTGCTACGGGAGCGTCGGCCCGGACCTTTAAGGTGACTTTCCACGTTGATACGGATACCAGCATCAACTTTGGCGGGCTTGCGATTGATGATGTGGCTGTGAGAGGAGTGGTAAGCGCCGTGGCGTCGTGCAGCACGGCAGGTCCCATCGAGATCGAATCAACAGGCGGAACAATGACTCCGACCGCCTATGCGACATTAAAAGACGCTTTCGATGCCATTAATGCCGGAACGCACACGGGTTCGGTCAACGTCAAGGTATGTGCAAACACGACTGAGACGGCGACAGCTTCATTGAACGCCAGCGGAACGGGTTCCGCATCTTATACGAATGTAACGGTGCGTCCGGTCGGCGGTTCGAGAGTAATTGATGGAACAATTACCGGGGCTATTATCAAATTGAACGGTGCCGACAATGTCACGATCGACGGGCGGCAAAACGGATTGGGGACGGCCAGAGATTTGGCTGTCAGGAACGCCAGCACCGTGTCAGCGTCGGCGGCGATCTGGCTGTCGAGTCTCGGAGTTGGCGCGGGCGCGATGAACAACGTCGTTCGCAATCTCGAGATCGCCGGCGGAGTTACCAACATCAATACCAATTCGACATTCGGCATCATCATGTCCGGCGTCACGATCAGCACGACGTCCAACGGCGACGACAACGACAATAACCAGTTTATATTTAACCGGATTATACGTGCCCGTTACGGCATCGTGACGCGCGGCGTGACGACCAATCTGAACATTGCTCCAATCGTTACCGATAACATTATCGGACCAAGTGCTTTCGGTGCTGACCAGATCGGCAAGACCGGCATCCTGATGCAGGCCGATACCGGCGGGGTCGTCTCGCGCAACACGGTTCAGTTTGTCGGCGGCGATCTGGCCAGTACGACGGCAGGGGCCGACCGCATCGGAATCGGCATCGGCACCGAGTCGTGGAGCCTCACTTCAACGACCACTATAACTTCGGATACCTACACCGTTACAAAAAACGTCATCCACGATATCGCCGAAGAGAGAACTTTTTCCTCGGTCGGCATACTACTGGGGACGACCGGCGGCGGCTCGCCGACCAATAACGTGGTTGCCAACAACTTTATTTACAATGTTCGCGCCAACAGCACGTCTCCCGATCAGCTTTCCGGTATCGGCATCTCTGGCGGACTTGGGGATAAAGTGGTCTTCAATTCGATCAGCCTGACCGGTGATCAGGATCCCGGGGCGACAACCACTTCAACGATTTTCGGTAATGGCATTCGGCTTTCGAACGCCGGCGGCGCGACCCATGGCAATCTGACGCTGGCCGACAACAGTATTTATATAGATGCCAGCAGCAACAACACGGCGACGACCCGCTATTACGCGATCACCGGCACGTCGTCGGCCTATTCTTTTGGAACGGGTTTCGAGAATTACAACAATTACTACATTAATCCGGCCAACACGCAGCTCAGGACCGGCGGTCTTGCGACCGTAACGGGCGCATCCGCAACCACTGAGTTTGCGACGCTGGCCAACTGGCAGGCGGCCTACACTACAACGCAGGACGCGGCATCGATTCAGGCCAACCCGAATCACGCATCGGTTACATCGGATCTCCATCTGATCGGCGGTTCGCCGAATATTGATACCGGTCTGACAATCGCCGGGGTCACGGAGGATATTGACGCACAGGCACGTCCAAACGGAGCCGCTCCGGACATCGGCGCGGATGAATTTTACGCTGCGCCGGGTTCATTACAGCTCAGTTCGGCAAATTATGCCGGCAGTGAGGGGACGACGGCGATGGCAACTGTCAACCGGGTCGGGGGCAGCAGCGGTGCGGTCGGTGTGACTTACACGTTAGCCAATGGTACGGCAACAGGCGGCGCGGCCTGTACGGCCGGGGTTGATTACATCAATCCGGGGCCGCAGGTGCTCAGTTTTGGCGATACGGTCACGAGCCAGCCGGTCAATGTCATGCTCTGCACCGACGCGGTGCTTGATCCTTCGGAAACATTTACGATTACGCTTTCGCTGCCGACCGGCGGGGCTACACTCGGCTCGCCGACGGTGGCGACCGTTACTATCACCGACATTCCTCCGCCTTTTAACGGAACCTACACGGTCGGCACTGCAGGGATCTATCCTTCGCTGACCAACACCGGCGGAATATTTGAGGCGATCAATCTTTCCGGTGCGACCGGAAACATCACGATCAATATTACTTCAGATCTGACCGGTGAAACCGGAACCCACGCGCTCAACGAGCTCGCGGGCGGCTTTACCGTTCTGATCAAACCTAGCGGCGCTCCGCGCAGCATTTCGGGCTCTAGCGCGGTATCGTTGATAAAACTAAGCGGTGCCGATAATGTGAGAATTGACGGTTCAACGGCCGCTACGTTTGCCGATGATGCTGTCGGCGGAAATCCCGCATTACGGCAACTGACGATCACAAACGCTGGCACCGGTGCGCTCATCTGGATCGCGACCAATGCGACGAGCGGAGCAACGGGTAATATCATCAGAAATCTTAATTTGGTCGGACCGGGAGGATTTGCCGGTCAGGGCATTATCGCCGGCAGCGGCGCGACCTTCGGCGCAGCGGCTGAAAACGGACGTCCGAATTCCAACAACACGGTTGACAACACGACATCGAAGGGTGTCCAGAACGCGATTTTCGTCATAGGCGATTCAGTAACGCTCGACGCCAACTGGGTCATTACTCAAAACGACTTCGGTTCGGCAGTCGCTGGAGAGAAACTCTCGTTCCGCGGAATCGCCGTTCAGAACGCGCAAAACTTTACGATCAGTCAAAACCGCATCAGCGGCGTCAGCTCATCGACCACTACATCGGCAACCATGTCCGGTATCCTGGTCGGCGCTGCGCTAAATGCCGGTTCGATCACACGCAACAACATCACGGATATCCGGCAGAACAATACGGTCGGATGGGGAAGCAACGGAATCTATCTCACTTCGACTTCCGCCGCCGCAAACGTGCTGGTTGCGAACAACTTTGTGTCCGGCGTCGCTTCAAACGGCTTTGCCGGTGTGAGCCAGTCGGACAACGGCTACGGCATCATGGTCAATGCCGGCGGCGGCTACAATATTTACTTTAACTCGGTAAATATGAACACCAACCAGGCTGCGGCGGGAAGCATTACGGCGGCAATCAATATCGCTTCGGCGGTTTCGGCGGCCGGCAGCGTTGACCTGCGAAACAACGTCCTATCGAATACCCAAACTGTGGGCACGCGATACGGCGCTTATGTGGCTTCGAATGCCGCGATCTTCCCGGCGGGCGGGATTAACTTTAATGACTACTTTGCACAAAACGTCGGTTTCCTGACGTCCGCAAGGGCGACACTTGGCGACTGGCAGACGGCGACCGGGCAGGATGCAAACTCTCAGGCTGTTGATCCGTTATTCGTTTCACCAACCGATCTCCATCTGCAGCCGACGAGTCCGGTGCTTGATGACGGAACTCCGATTGGTGCTGTTGTGGATGATATCGACGGAGAAACCCGTTCAATAACCACGCCTGATATCGGTGCGGACGAGCTCGTAGCGATGGGGATGCCTGGCGTGCTGCAATTGAGCAGTGCCACTTATTCGGTCGGCGAAGGTGCCGGAAACCTAGTTGTTACGGTCAACCGCACGGGCGGCACGGACGGAGCGGTTTCGGTGGCTTACACACTTTCGGGCGGCACGGCAACCGGCGGCGCGGCTTGCACAGCGGGAGTTGATTATATCAACACTGGCGGCACGGCTAGCTTTATCAATGGTCAGGCAAGTCAAACCTTTATGGTTCCAATCTGCGAGGATGCGATTGTCGAAGGCAATGAAACCTTTAACGTCACACTCGGAATGACCACTGGCGGCGCAACGGTCGGATCACCGTCAACGGCGGTGGTTACAATCGTTGATAATGATGTTCCGCCCGCGACGTTCAACGTCTCCATAAGCGATGTTCGAGTTACCGAAGGCAACGCAGGAATGGCCAATGCAGTGTTCAATGTTACGCTGACGTCATCGGCGCCGCCTGTTAGCGGGATCGGCGGAATCGCCTCGGTTCAGTACGCAACGGCGAACGGAACCGCCACAGCCGGAAGTGATTACACGACGACATCAGGAACGATTAACTTTAACTCGACTGGAACTCAGACGGTTTCGGTTTCGGTCCTCGGTGATGTCATCAAAGAACAGAATGAGTTCTTCTTTGTTAACCTCAGCAATCCCTCGCCCAACACCACGATCGTTGATGGTCAGGGCGCCGGTGTTATCGTCGACGACGACAGGCCTTATACGGCTGACTTCGATCGGGATCTGAAGGCAGATTTCAGTGTCTTCCGACCGAGTACCGCCGTCTGGTATGTCCTGCAATCCAGCAACGGTGCGAACAATATCGGATCGGTCGGACCGAGCGGCATGACGGCCGTGCCGGGAGACTATGACGGTGATGGTAAGACCGACTTTGCCGTTTGGCAGGCGAGCTCAGGAAACTGGTTCGTTCTCCGAAGTTCTGATTCGGGGATTCAGACCACCGCTTGGGGAGTCTCGACTGACAAACCGGTACAGGGCGATTACGATGGTGACGGGAAGACCGATATAGCGGTTTTCCGTCCGTCGAACGGAACGTGGTACGTCATACGAAGTTCGAACGGGACCACTTACGGCGTACCGTTTGGAATCAGCACCGATCGTCCAGTTCAGGGTGATTACGATGGTGACTTTAAGACGGACGTAGCGGTCTATCGTAACGGTACGTGGTATATCGCTCGCAGCTCCGACGGCACAGTCCAAACCTCGAGCTGGGGGCTCGCAACCGATAAACCGATACCCGCTGACTTCGACGGCGACGGCAGACACGATCTGGCAATCTACCGCGACGGCGTGTGGTGGATCGCGAATTCACTATCGGGTGTGCCAACCGTTATAGCTTTGGGTACGAGCACAGACATACCGGCGCCGGCGGACTACGATGGCGACGGAATCACCGACATCGGGGTGTTCAGACCCTCGTCGGGTGATTGGTATGTGCTGCGAAGCTCGAACGGGACGCTATTCGGACCGAACTGGGGCGTGAGCGGCGATGTGCCGGTCCCGTCGGCTTATCTGCCGCAATAAAATTGCGGTACGCATGTTACGAGAGGCTGTCCGCAAAGGCAGCCTCTTTCTTTTGTATATGGGGACACAAAAGAAGGGCCTCGCCACATGAACGAAGCCCTTCCCGTTTCAGAATCGTTTGATTCTCTTCACTCTATCGATAGATGTGCTCGCCGCGATAGTTGGATTTCCAATCGTTCTCGAAATAACTGGCGTCCTCATCTGACCGCGGTGTTACGCCCAGTACCGTTCCACCCTCACGAATACCTGTTTCATACTCGCGCGCACGCTCTTCCGGAATACCCCAGCCAATCAGTGCCCCGACTAGGCCGCCGGTGAGGCCGCCGGCTCCGGCGCCTGCGAGGCCAGCGGCAATCGGTCCCCATACAACCAAGCCAAGACCCGGGATGAGAACATTCGTTCCAATCGCCGCGATGCCGCCGATTATCGCACCGAGTGTGCCGCCGATTGCGGCACCCGCTCCGGTGCCCTCGAGAGCCTTATTTCCTTCGAGTTCGGTATCACCGCTGCTGAAATACTTGTCACGCGTTTCATCCGACATCATGACGTTGATCTCGTCGTCCGTATATCCGCGGTCACGCAAACTGCGGTATGCGCCTTCGGTACTTTCCTTGTCGCGAAACATGCCTGTTAGCAAGCTTGGATTTTCCTGACGTGATAAGCCTGATTGTTCATAAAAATTTCCCCTTGAAACTGTTTTGAATTTAGCTTTCGCTATGAATCTTTTGAGGGGCAAACATCATGCCCAAGCATCTGGGGTCCGGCGAACGTACGTGTTTGCAGCGAAAAACGCACCGACAAGTAAATACGCGGTCGCTCCGGTGTTCTAGATTTGGCCACCCGTGTGTAATTTGACCGAACACGCAGACGATAAGATGGCCCGCATGAATGCGGGCCCAGTAAGCGACGGATAAAACGGCTGTTTATTCTGACGCTATTTTACGAGCGTCACGTTTTTAGGATCAACCGTTATCTCAGCCAGTCTCTTGGTAACTTCGGGCGTCATTGATTCCTGATAACGCCCACCTAAATATTGCGCAAGAAACTTTTCGCCCGCGGCGAACATCGCCATGTTGTTCACAGGCCGCGCGAAACCGTGGCCTTCGTCATCTGCGAGAAGATACTGCACCGGATACCCACGGTCTCGCAAGGCGATGACGATCTGGTCCGCCTCGCGTTTGTTCACGCGCGGATCGTTCGCGCCCTGTACGACCATCAGGGGTGTCTTGATCTTGTCAGCCGAATTCAACGGCGACTGTCGATCTAGCTGCGCCTTGCCTTCCGGCGTGTTCGGATCGCCCATACGCTTCGAGAACAGCGTACGGATAGATTCCCAATAGGGCGGTATCGCTCCGAGCAGAGTATTTAGATTCGAAGGCGCCACAATGGCGACCGCGGCCGCGTACAAGTCTGGTGTGAATGTCACGCCGGCGAGAGCGGCATAGCCGCCGTAACTGCCGCCCATGATTCCGACGCGCTTCGGGTCAGCAATACCCTGGTCGATCAGATATTTCACGCCCCATGTGATATCGTCCTGCATCTTATCGCCCCATTGCAGGTTTCCGGCGTCGAGGAATTTCTTTCCGAATCCTGTGGACGCACGGAAGTTGGGTTGGAGGACCACGTAGCCCCGATTTGCCAAAAACTGAGCCATCGAACTATAGCCCCAAGAATCGCGGCCCCACGGACCGCCGTGCGGCACGACGATCACCGGAAGATTTTTTCCGTTCGTCCCCTTGGGTATGGTCAGATAAGCCGGGATCTCAAGGCCGTCAGAAGATTTGTAACGGACAGGGGTCATCGGTGACAGTGCTTTTCGATCGAGCTTTTCTCGAACGGTGTAGAGAGTTGTGAGATTTTTCGATTTTCGATCGAAGATCCAAACCGTACCCGGATCGACATCGCTGAATGTTGAGACGATAAACTTGGATTCGTCCTTCGTACTCGAGCCGAACGCGATCTCGCGGTCGCCCAGGCGTTTCTTGATCAGGTCGTAATCTTTCTTGAACGCCTTGTCTTTGAAATAAATTCGGACGCGATCGTCGTTATAAGTCGTCGCGACCAGCTCCTTAGTTACATTCGAAAAAGATGCGTTCCCGAAATCTACCCGGCCCAACGGGTCCTGTTCGACCAGTTCTTCTTTGCCGGTTTGCGGATCGAAAAGCACGAGTTGGATGAGGTCGCGGTTTCCTTTATTCGAGACCATGTAGACGCGCTTGTCGTCCTTTGTAAAATTTATTGCACCGCAGCTCTCGAAAACCCCGCAAGTATAGACGGTCGTGAACTTGTCGCCATCTACGCGAAGGATCTCTGTACCCCCTTCTTGTGGCGAACGCGAGGCCATGCGGACCTTGCCCGCGTTATCGAAAACCCAACCCGTCAAGCGGTCTTTGTTTTCGCGAAGCAAAGTCTTGGTGCCGGTGGAGATCTGAACTTTATAAAGGTCGTGCCACGACTTATCACGCTCGTTAATACCGATGTAGATAAAATCAGGTTCGCTTTCCGGTACGTCGTAGATAAAAGTTCGAACTCCGGTTGCGTTTGTCAGGTTGGTGGCCGTCGGCACCTCGGAGCCGGCTGAGGGCGAAGACGCCGGGTCGACCGCAAAGACGTTAAAGTTCTCATCGCCGTCGTTGTCTTTTGTGAACAGAATGTACTTGCTGTCCCAGCTCCAGAAGTATCCGGATACTGGACGTTTTGTTTCAGCCGTCAGCGGCCGGGCTTTATCAAAAGGTTCATTTATACCTTTGACCCATACATTTCGAACGTCTTTCAGGGGTTTGACGAAAGAAATGTATTTGCCGTCCGGTGAGATCTGGGCACCGGCATATTCCGGATTTCCAAAGAAGATCTCGCGGTCAATCAATGCCGGCTGTTGGGC
Source organism: Acidobacteriota bacterium (assembly GCA_040006435.1). GTDB lineage: Bacteria > Acidobacteriota > Blastocatellia > Pyrinomonadales > Pyrinomonadaceae > OLB17. The sequence continues at coordinate 2,812 of JBDTWZ010000009.1, read as the reverse complement.
CAGGGCCGCGGCTGAAAAAAGAAAGATCATAAACAAAACAGGGGCAATCAACTTAATTGTTTTCATAGTTTTTGTTTGGGTACCTTAAAATCTTTTGGGTGTCGTCCGATTGTACGCCAGTTCTCGCAGGAATGTTCTAGTAGATATCGCCGGTCCAGGCTCGTTTCCTGCGGAATTTACTCTCCGACCAAAATCCTTTTATAAGCTCGATCTGCGGGTCGGCATCGGGCACGAGAAGGACTGATACGACATCGAAGCGATGCGGCATTTGTGTGAGTTGAAAGATACGACGATATACACGTGCCGTTCGGGTGATTTGTCGCTGCTTTCTCGTTGTGACGCTCGCGAGAGGCTCGGCGAATTCGGCGGAGGCTTTCGTTTTCACTTCGACAAAGCAAAGCGTGTCTTTGTCGAGGGCGACGATATCGATCTCACCGGTGACCGAAACTCCACGCCTGTTGCGGCCGATTGGAACTTTGAAATTGGCAAGGATGAGACGATAGCCGTTGGCTTTGAGAAACTCGGCAGCGAGACGCTCGCCGCGCGATCCGGTTTCTACCCGAGCATCTGACGGACGAGATGCGAGGCTGGTGATAGACAGTAGTTCTGACATAAGAGAAGTGAAATGGCGGAATGATATCAGATCTTCGCACCGTAGTACTTAAGAATTCTAAATAGACCAAAGACTGAAGACTTTGCAGTCGTTCGGTCTTTTGAGATGCTCACAAGAGCCGATACCTTAAGGCTCGATTTTCAGGATCCTACGGAGAACAAAACGCGATTGTTTGATAATCGAAATTGACCCACTACTTTAGACTCCATCGAGTCCGGTTGGGCGCAAATTAAAAAGGCCGGAGCAAACGCTCCAGCCTTTTTGTATCGCTTCGTTATCCGATCCGTCACATAATGGGTGTTCCCATCGTGAACAGTGCTTTCCAGGCGGAGCCTTCTTTGCCGTATATGCTTATCCCGTTTTCACTGGGTATCGCGCTGCCTTGGCATTTGCCGTCGACGCCGGACTTAAAGGTCAAGAGGCTGAAATCAGGGCTGAGTGAAACACTCGCGGGGTCCGTCAGCGAAACTGATTTGACCTCGCAGCCGTCTTCGGCCCACGTCTTCAGTGCTGTAGCACGATCCGAACGCCCCTTGCTGGTAAACGCAACAAAGTCCTTTCCGGCCCACTCGTCGAGGCCCTTGGCGTTTTTATTCTTCCAGTCATCCCATGCCTTCTTTTCGAGGCCAATCAGTGCATCGGTTGCGGCATCAGGCTTGGGTTCCGGCGCTGAAGTGGTAGCGGCAGGTTTTGCCGTCGATGCGGCGGCCTGATCCGGCTTGGCATTTGGATCTGGGATGGGCGACTCGGCGTGGAAAGCGCCTTTCCACTTATCACCTTCGCGGACATAAACGCCGGCCGCCCAGCTGTTGGCCGCGACCTTATGGCCGCCGCACGTACCGTCGACAGCCACCTTGTAGGTGATCAAAGCGGCGTCCGATCCGAGTGGCGTCATTTGCTCGTCGCTAAAAGTGTAGCTCTTGACATCGCAGTCAGCTCCTGAGTACTCCTTGATCGCGGCGGCCCTATCAAGCTTTCCAGTCGAACCATAGCCGACAAAATTGGCGCTCAGGAAGGGATCCCAGAATTTCGAGTCTTTTGTCTTCCATGCCTCGTATGCACTTTTTTCGAGAGCCACCAACGCATCCTTTGTAGGAGCCGCGGCGGTCGGTTTCGCGTTCGAGTTCGAGTTTGCATTTGTATTCGAGCCGTTTGTCGTGTTCGCAGCCGGCTGGCAGCCAGCCAGGGCAAAAACTGCAACAGCCAATAAGATCAATAACTTCATTTTGTTCATACGATCGTCTCCTAACTAAGGTAATAACCAAGGAAAAGGCCCGCGAGTATCCCGGGCGCTGTTAAAACTTTGTGGAATGCGTAAGTGATATCATCGCCTATCGGTGATGTCAATTTCAGCAGGGGGTAGTCGGCAGGGAGAAAGGCCTACGAGTTCAGCTTTTATGATCTACCACCCCGGCAGCCGCTTCGGCTGACGGGGTGGTAGATCTTTCTTTCCATCCAAACCAGAATTCAATATTTCCGAGCACGAACTCGATATCATCGAAAACGATAACATTCTCAAACCAGATCACTTTGACGCCAGCACTATTCAAATAAGATGTTCGTCTGGCATCGTACTCCAGGGCTTTGTCATAGCGATGCACCTCGCCATCCAGCTCGACTGCAAGCCATTCTTCGACACAATAAAAGTCTACGATAAAGGAGCCGATACTGTACTGTCGCCGGAACTTGCGTCCGCCGAGTTTCGAGTTCTTTAGGTAGGTCCAGAGTGTCGCTTCAGCGGGCGTCAGGTGTCGGCGTAGCTTTCGCCGACGTTGCCTGAGGCGCGGTTTCGTGTGCGTACGATTCATTGGGAGAATGTCCTACGAATTCAGATTTTACGATCTACCACCCCGCCGACGAAGCGTCGGCAGCCCTCCTATCCAGGAGGGGTGTTTTCGTGCCGATCACCGATGACGGTACAGCCAAGGTCTGGCGGGTGAGTCATCGGATGTGGTCCGCGTAAATCAGTTGTTCAGTTTATAGTAAAGTACAGTCCGCGCCGCTGCCGCCGTTATGTGTAGCATATTTGGGAGCATCAGTATTACGTCCTAAAACGCAGGCTCTTCGTAAATGCCGTACACGTCACGCAAAGCGACGCAGATCTCTTCAACTGTTGCATAGGCCGCGACGGCTTCGATTATCGACGGCATTGTGTTTTCATTCGCGACCGCGGCTTTCTTTAGACGCTCAAGGGAGTTC
>JBDTWZ010000008.1:0-35162 GCA_040006435.1 Acidobacteriota bacterium | reverse complement strand
GGAGCTTACAGCGAAGCTCTGGCGGCCAAGCAGCGCCTGTTGAAAAATCAGTAGCGTTTTGAGTCCCGCCTTTAGGCGGCTTGAAGTATCATCAAAGTTAAAGATGTCGAATGTACAGTCGCCTGAAGGCGAGACTCAGAACGCGCAGCCGCCTGAAGACGGGACTCACAACTCTTTCCGAAGCGGTTACGTAGGCCTCATCGGCCGTCCGAACGCCGGCAAATCCACGCTCTTAAACTTTCTCGTCGGCGAAAAGATCGCTGCGGTCTCGAACAAGCCGCAAACAACGCGTCACAAAATACAGGGGATAGTTACAAGCGAACAGGGACAGATCGTTTTCGTCGACACGCCGGGAGTCCACAAGCCTGGATATCTTCTGAATCGGCGGATGATGGCGGCGGTCCACGACGCGATTCTATCGGTCGACCTTCTTGTCCTTATGCGCGATGCAAGCGTTTCGACCGGCAATGGCGATCGCTTTGTCCTCGATCTCGTAAAGGAATCGGGAAAGCCTTCGATCCTTGTTCTCAATAAGATCGACAAGGTCAAGGATAAAACTCTCCTGCTGCCGCTCATCGAATATTATTCGAAAGAATATGATTTCACCGAGATTGTCCCGATCTCCGCGTTGAAAGGCGAGGCGATCGACAACCTTCTTACGCAGATCGCGAAGCACCTGCCTGAAGGCGAACCGATTTTCGCTGACGATGAGCTCACCGACCAGCCGATGCGCAACATCGTCGCAGAAATGGTCCGCGAAAAGATACTCGCCTCGACTGGCGAAGAGATCCCATACGTGACCGCTGTCGTGACCGAACTATGGGACGACACAGACCCTATACGGCCGAAGATCTATTGCGCGATCTATGTCGAGCGCAATTCGCAAAAAGGCATCATTATCGGAAAAGGCGGAGCGAAACTTAAGAAGATCGGGACTGAAGCCAGGGCCGATATAGAAAAGCTGATCGGAAAGCACATCCATCTTCAACTTTTCGTAAAGGTCGTTTCGGATTGGCGAAATCAGGCGAGGGATCTCGACGAGATCGGAGTGCGTGACTAATGGCGGAACCGCAGTCGTGGTATTCGATAGCTGTGACAGTTCCGCCAGAAGCGGGCGAAGCGATTGAGTATGCGTTCAATTCGCTTGAGGCTCTCGGCACCGAGATCAACCATCTCAAAAAAAAGAATTCCGAACGTGTCACCGTCATTGGTTATTTCAATCATCTGCCGAACGAGGAGAACGTTCAGGACGAGCTGCATTTCAGTCTGCAAGTCTACGGGCTTACCGAGGACGCCGTGCTAAGCGTCGAACGAAGCGAGGTCAAAAACACCGACTGGCTTGCGGAATGGAAGAAACACTGGAAGCCGTCTGTGGTTGGCACGTTCGTTGTCGCACCGCCGTGGAGCGATGTCGATCAAGCAGACAAGATCTTGATCCGCATCGAACCGAACATGGCATTCGGAACGGGGACACATGAGACGACCCGTTTGTGCCTGGAGGCGATCGAGAAACACTACAAGCCCGGAGATAGTTTTCTCGATGTCGGAACCGGAACCGGAATTCTGGCGATCGCGGCAGCAAAGCTCAACGCCAGATCTCAGATCTCAAATCTCAAACTGATGGCCTGTGATACCGACGTCGATTCGGTAGCTATCGCCAAGGAAAATACAGAACTAAACGGAGTGAGTGATCTGGTTGATACTCAGACCGGTTCGATCTCCGACGAGACGCCGGCTTTCGAATTTGTGTGTGCGAACCTCACACTGGATGTCATCGAGCCGCTGCTTCCCCTTTTGCTCAAGAAGAGCTCGAAGACTCTGGTGCTGTCGGGAATTCTTTGCGGCCAGGAGCGACAAATCGTCGCGGCATTGGAATCTCTGAGTCGTGAGCCTTACGAGATCTCTCGATCGGGCGAGTGGATGAGCGTCGTGATAAGTGATGAATGATAAGTGATGAGTGATGAGTGATAAGAAAATTCTTCACCATTCACCATTCACCATTCACCATGCACCATTCACGGCTTCTTCGGCGGCGTTGCTATCGGGATGTCGCCGTCGTCCGTAACCGTGATCAACGGCGTTCGAGCTTTCGGCTTCATTCTGACTGCCAGGCGCAATACCGGAGCGACCTTCGCACCGCCGATCGTACGCGGCGAAAGCGGTGCGACGCGTTTTAGTATAGTTCCGCCGCGGCCGCCGACCCACATGTCAGTCCCGCCTTGAAATGCGATTGTTTGCAGAACCTTTCCCGTAATGCTCGGCTGTACCTGCCACGTCGCTCCGCCGTCCTTTGTGATCAATACCGTTCCGAGTTCACCAACCGCGATCGCGTCTTCGCGTCCGAGCGCAAGCACCGCGTAGAGGTTCGTCTGCATCGGCGATTCCCCGTCAATCCATGACAGTCCGCCGTCGCTTGTCTTCAGGATGATCCCGTTCGCTCCGACCGCGTAGCCGATCTTCTCGTCGTAAAACCCGAGAGCATAAAGGTTCTCCCGAGCATTCGTTTTCACCTTCGACCACGTCAACCCACCGTCGAGGGTTACTAGTATCGTTCCCTTGTCGCCCGCTATGATGCCGTGTTTTTCATTGACGAACTTAATGTCCTCGAGCCACGAACGAGTGCTGGATTCGATCACTTCCCAGTACGCTCCGGCGGATTGGGTCCTCAGGATCATGCCGTTCGCACCGACCGCGTAGCCGATCTTTTCACCGACAAAATATACTCCGAACAGATCTTCGGTGACGTTCGAGATTCCCTTTCCCCAACTTGCGCCGCCGTTGATCGTCCGCAGGACGGTGCCGCGGTCGCCGACGACCCAGCCTTTCACCTCGCTAAAAAAGTGCATCGAGTTGAGATTCGCGGATGTATCGGAAAAAACTGGGATCCAGTTTCGGCCTGCGTCATTCGTGATCCATATCCGCCCGTTCGATCCGGCCGCGACGCCGATATTGTCGTCAAAAAACGTCAAATCGGCGACATCCTCGCGGCCACCTTCGGACAAGCGCTGCCAACTGTACCCGCCATCGTCCGAGCGAACGATTAGGCCGTTTTCGCCAACCGCCCAACCGGTAAAGTTGTCGACCATGTAGATCGAAACGAGTCGAGGATTTGTTCGAACATTAAAAGGCAGCCACGTGAATCCGCCGTCGCCCGTCAGCCACACCATTCCGTTCGCATCGGCCATCGAGCCGTTCTTCGAATCCGAAAACGACACGCAGAGAAAATCGGAGCGACTGAACGTGTTGATCCGCATCCAGCTCGAGCCGGCGTCATCAGATCTCACTACGCAGCCCGCGTAACCGACCGCGACGATGGATTTCTGAGATAAGAAAGTAATGCCGGAGATCCGCGACCTTCCGCATGGGTTCGAATGCTTCCACGTCGCGCCGCCATCCATCGTCGCTAAAACCGCGCCGTTCACACCGGCGATGACTACGGTCGACGCGTCGAGCGCGGCAACTTCTGCAAGATGTTCGTCAGTCGCCGCAGATTGTGTTGTCCACGACGTGCCGCCATCGATAGTTTTCAGGATGCGGCCATACGTGCCGGTCGCCCAGCCTGTCTCCCCGACAAAAGTCACTGAATAAAGATGGTCCTTTGCCTCGGACTTCGCCGGTCGCCAGTCGCGTCCTCCATTGTCGGTTGTAAAAATACTTCCGCGTGCGCCAACGATAACGGCCGAGCGTCTGTCTTTCACGAATACGGACGAGAGTGTCAGGTCCAGCGACAAAGCCTGTCGTTCCCATGTGAAGCCGCCGTCCTGCGTCCGCAGGATCGTGTTATCCGCACCGACCGCAAAGCCCGAAAGTTTATCTTTGGCAAAATGAATCGAGTTGAGTGGATTTCCCTGCGGCAGAGGATTTTGCCAGGTCCAGCCCTGGCTGCCCCGGAGCTGGGGAAAGGCGGCGGAGGCAAAAACAAAGATCAGGGAAACGGAGAAAGGGAGAAGGAGATAGAGGGGGAGAAAGGGAGAGAGGGAAAATCGCCCGTACGAGATCTCCCAGTCTGCCCGGCTCCCCTTCTCCCTTTCTCCCTTTCTCCGTTTCTCCGTTTCTCCGTTTCTCATCAAATCTCAGTCACCCCCAACTCCGCCACCAACTCGTCGAGCATCGCGGTGTCTACTTTCCCCGCCGCGGCGATATTTCGCGCTGCCTTGTCGGCGACTTCCTGAACCTCGTGGCCGGCGTGGCCTTTGATCCATTGCCATTCGACCTCGTGCTTTGATGCAGCTTTGTCCAGCCGCGCCCACCATTCATGATTGGTTTTCTTACGAAAGTTCCCCGTCATCGTCTCAACGACATAGCGCGAATCGCTGAACAGTTTCACCCGGCAGGGCTCTTTTAGGTTCGAAAGCCCGAGCGCCGCGGCCGCGATCTCGGCCTGTTGGTTCGTCGCGCTTCCAAGATATTCGCCGACCGCCCGCCAAAAACCTTTGAATCCGAGTACGGCGACCGCGGCGGCGCGCGGCGCTCCGCGGCCGTTACCAAGGCTTGATCCATCGCACACTATGGTGACTTCTTTCATGAATTTGGTCGCGTAAACCGATACCGAACTAGAAATCCAGCGAAAAAACTAAAGCGCCGCCGTCTACAACGGCTAACGCTCTTACTTCGACATAATCCCGGGCTCACGCCCGGGGCTTTATGCTACCGCTCGCTTCGCGAGCTGTCGGAGCTCTGCGCTCTTCGCTCATCCGATCATCGAGGTCTGCAGGAGCGCTTGCTCATTCTCTCCTCGCTCGACCTTCACAACATTATCCACATAACCCTCGAACGTGTCGTCGTGCGAAATGACGAACAACTGGTCGAAGTGTTTGATCAACTGGCTAAGCTGCATCGCGAAGTTCTCGCGACGTTCCGCGTCCATGTTCGTCGTCGGCTCGTCGAAGAACGCGATCCGGATATCAGTCAGCTGCTTAAGAAGCGCAAGCCGGACAGACAACGCCGCCGCCATCTGTTCGCCGCCTGAAAGACTGACGAATGGACGCTCGTAGCCATCCTCTTCAAGTTGGATACCGTAATCCTCGGCCCACTTCAGCGTGTGTTCCGCGTTGCCGGTGATCTCGCGAAACATTTGATTCGCCTCGAGCGACACGTGAAAGACATAGTTTCTCGCGACAAGCGGCGCCGCCTCTTTCAAAGTGTCGCGGATGAATGTTGTCAACTCAGCTGATCTCTCGAGGCGTTCCTTCTCGATGAATTCGCCCCGGATCGAATTTTTGATCTCGCTCAACCGTGCGAGTTCTACCGCCAGTTCATTTGCCCGGCGGCGGCCGGCGTCGAGACGAGCTGTTAGCTCGGCCTGCTGCTGCTGTAATCCGAAAAGAACCGAGCGCACCGACGTATGACGTTCGCGGTCATAATTACCCTCCGCGGCCTTGAAGCGCTCATCCGATTCCGCGATGGAACGCTCGACCTCTTCGACTTCTTTCTCTGCCGCCGCGACCTGTTTTTCACGCTCGCCGACCGAGCCCGCGAGCGTTTCATTCGTCAAATAAGTTCGCTGCGCGTCGGCTGTAGCGTCGCGGATGCCGCTCGCTTCCGCCCACTGCAAATCAAAATCCTTGTACATCTCCAGTTGCTCGACGTGGATCCGACGATCACTTTCGAGTCGTTCGAGATTGCTTTCGATATTTGAAAGCTTCTGACGAACCTCACTCTCGCGTGCGGCTTCGATCTCAAAAAGCTTGATCTTCGCCCGCGGATTGTCCAGCGCCCTCAAAGACGATTCGGCTTGTCCCAACTCATCTTCGATCCTCGGCAGTGTGTCGAGCTGGGTTTGGAGCGCCGCTCGTTCTTCATTCAAACGTTTTCCTTCGTCGGCGATCTCGGCTTCGCGTGATTGCAGAGTCGCCAGCTGCTTTAGAAACTTTTCAGCTTCGCGTGAGGTCTGCAGTGCGACCGCGACCTGGCCATGCTCGGTTTCCAGGACCGCGATCCGTGTCCGCAGATCGGCGAACTGGCTCGTCACAAAATCGTCCAGGGTTTCACCTTCCTTCAGATTCAGACACTTCTGCGAAAGGATCGGGCACAAACCGTTTTTTATCTCCCTCTGAAAACGTTCGTCGCGGTCGAGAGCCGCTTGAAGCGACGCAAGCTCGCGAACGATCGATTCGTCTCGCTTCTCAAGTTTTTCGCGTCTGTCGGCGTCGGTCGCCTTGTCGAGCGCGACCGTGAGTTGTTCCTTGTTTTGACGATAACCGTCTCGAAGCCGACTGATCTTGTCGTCGAGCGCGGCGATCTGACTTCCGATCGATTTCGCCTGCGCCGAAAGATCACGAAGCTTTACCAGTTCCTTCTCGATCCGCTCTTCCTCCGCAGCAGAGCCTTTTAGATCGTTCGCGGCAGCGTGCGCCTTGAGCGCCTTTTCGAGCGCTTCGCGTGAATATTTTTGATCCGAGCGAACGGTGGCAAGCGCGGCTTCGATTTTCGAAACGTTCTCGCGGAGCTTTTCGCGTTCGGCCCGCTCGCGTTCGAGTTCTCTGAGCCGTAGCACCGCCGCGGAATGCTTCTCAACATCCGGCTTCACCGCAGCTAGCTTCGCAGCGGCCTCTCTTCCCTGTGCAAGCTCATTCTGTCGTTGCGAAAAGATAAGCGTGAGTCTCGCGTGCTCGTTGCGACGGCCTTCGAGCGAAAGTCTGGCGTCGTTCAACTCCGATTCCGCTTTGTTGAGCGCCTCTACATCGACTTGCTTTTCGGTGGCCTCTTTAACGATCTGTTCGAGATTCGCTCCGAGCTCGTTTACTTGCCCTGCGAACAGGTTATGCTCTTCTTCGACGGCGTCTATCCGGGAAACTTCGCCCTCCGCCCGCGCAATCCGTTCGCGTATCGCCGCAATTTGCTGGTCGATAAACCTCGCCGTCTTGAGCAGCTCTTCGGCCCCCTGCCGGTACTCCTCAACTTTCAGCAGTTTGTCGAAGGCTTTTTTTCGCTCGGCCGGTGTCTCGAGAAAAATTGCGGTAAAGGTTCCCTGGGGTACGCCGATCGCTCGCCGAAAAAGCGAGTCGAGATCTGTCCCAGGCTCGACACCCAGATGCTGCCAGAGAAATCTCGTCACCTCGTCTTTCTTGTCCGCTATGCGAATTTTCAAAGCAGGGTCGTACACGTTGTATCCGGTAGTCGTATCGCGATAAACCGTATAGCGTCGCTCGTCGAGCCCGCTTTCGAAAGTTACCCGGACCGAGCCTTTTTTCGCTCCGCGACAGAGGAAATCTTCTTTTTTGTAATCGAGCACGTCGAACAGGGTCCAGGCTACGGCTTCGATCAAGGTCGTCTTTCCCGCTCCGTTCTCGCCCGTGATCGCCGTCGTGCCGCGCTCGAAATCGAACGCCGCGTTGACGTGAGATTTAATGTTCTCGAGCTCGATCCGCGTAATGTGCATCTTCTACAATCCAGTAAATAATAAATCGTGGATGGCTAATACTATCATCCGTCTTCGAGCACCACCCACCGTGAAGAGTGAGAGATCGCGAAACTGCGGTTCACTATTGACGATTCACGATTTACTATTCACTACATGAAGATAGAGTCGGGTGAGACTGTGATCCTTGTCCTTCACACACCGCGCGAAAAGCTTATCGGCATCCTCGATGAGATCAACGCTGCGGGCGTATATGTCCGCGCCATCGACCTCGGGTACTTCGACGACTGGTGTCGTTCGATCGCCGAGGGTGAGCAATATCTGCCGATGAGTGATTATTTTTTACCGATGTGGCGATTAGAAAGAATGACAAAGGACGAAAGCTCTGAGGGGGCGCCGTCGATGTCAGAACAGTTCGAGCAGAGAATCGGCCGGCCGCTTAAGGCTTTTTAGCATAGGAAGCCTGTTTTCTGATCTCTATGCTCCCGCGAGTTGTCTCCAGGCTCACGGCTGCGTCGCCATCTCCTATCTTTGCGACGACGACCTTTGCAAGAGGCGTGACATTTTCGGTAACGATCTTTAGCGGGATATCGGACTTGAAGGTGCCGAACCCGTAAGTTGCGTTAAGGGTGCACGATGACGTGGCCGGTATGGCCAGCACGATCGAACCGTTCGATGTCCTGAAATTATAGATGCCGCCCGAAAGGAACTTACCGTCGAACAGCAGCGAACCTGAAATGGAGCTTGCTTCGATCTGACGGTGCTCGACCCTTTGAAGCGAAATCGAACCGCCGTTGGTTCTAACTTTAAGTAGATCACCGATCTGGCCCGGGGTAACTTCCACTGCGACGATGTTCCCAGTCGTGCTTTCAACGGAGATCGCACCGCCCGAATTCTCGACGATGACATCCCCCTGTGAAGTGTATGCACTGATACCGCCCGAAATGTTCCGCAGCGTGATCATCCCTTCGACAATTTTTACTTTGACCTTCTTGACGGAATCGATCGACGTGCGAGTAGCTCGACCGGACAGATCAAGGTTCGATCCGACTGGAGCGTCGATCTCGATGCTCTCGCCCGCGAGGCATTCCGATGACGGGCTGGAACGCCCTTCGACCACGTTGCCTATCCAAAGCCAGTTGACCTGTCCGGTTGCGGATTTTTCCAGGGCTTTCAATCGAAACTTTCGGCCGTCCTTTACAAATACCCTGACCTCATCCCGATGCCAGCCGTTTATCTTGAGATCTCCGTGAGAGACGCACAGTTTGATCGCGACGTTCGGGTCAACGGCCATCGCCTTTTCGGATGTAATGCGGTCGTTGTCAAAAAAACCCGGCGGTTCGTTGCCGGGAACTGGCGGATACACCTTTACCCTGGGTTCTTTGGGGGGCTTCGCTTCCTGCCCGAATGCGCTGACGACGAACGCGCCGGTCAGACACAGGACAAGTACAAGCGAGAAATAGCTTTTGAGATTTCGCGACATCAATTCCTTTCTACAATTTACCTAAGGCTAGCCATCAGCTCTTCGCGCTGGGCAACCGAATTTAGCAGGTCGATCTTATCCTGATACGACGAGTAAAGCATTTGTCGGGCGGTTTGATTGCGCGGATTATTTTTCGCGACAGTCCGCATCCGGTTTATCGAGTCGTTGACCATGGCCATATCACGCTCGTACGAAATTCGACTCGAGGGCGACATCACCGCATCCTTCTGAGTATCGACATTCTGCTTGAGATCCGAGATTGTCTTTACGTAACTCTCTTCGCCCGGAAGATACGTATCCGCTGCGGGTGTCGTGTAAAGCGCGGTCTGCGGCTTGATCTCGCGCTGCTCCGATCTCACGCTTGCCGCAAGAGCTTTGATCTCGCGCGGTTTCAAATTCGATATCGTGACCGCGGGGGTTGAATCCGTCCCACTCAGGATCGCCGGTCCATCACCGGTCGTCGCGACGGAAACCGTCGGGATAGAAGCGGACTGGGCGGTCGAGCTTGGCGGAGCGTTTTGAACAACGCTCGGACCGGTGTTGTCGCGATCGCGAACCGTGACAACCAATGCGAACATCCCGAGCACCAACACGATTCCGGCCGCGGCGGCGACAGATGGATTCGCCAGGCTGGCTCTTATATACACAAGAACTTTTTGCCAAAGCGGCGTCCGGCTCTTTTCCACTTCGATAGTTTCGTTAATGCGCGACCACAGCCGCTGTGTCGGAACCAGCGGGTTCAACTCGCGTTCGAGTGCGGCAAACACCAACGAGTTCTCTTCGTCGGCTTCGGCCATCATCTGTGCACAGTTATCGCAGGCGGCAACGTGTTCGGTCAGACGCAGCGACACATCGGGCGTCGTCTCACCGTCTAGAAAGGCCTGAATTGTGCCCGGCTCAAAACATTTTCCGTTCATATCGAATCTTCCCCCACCTTGCCATAGAACCGCATAAATTCAGCACGAGCACGAGCGACGTATGTCCCGATGCTCGTTTCGTTGAGCGAAAGACTCTCCGCGATCTCGCGATATGAAAGTCCCTGCTGTTTCAAAACCAGGCAGCTTCTCAGCGGTTCTCTTACCTTGTTCAATGCCCGGTTGATCTCGCTCACCTCACTCTTCTGTTCATAGTCCGACTCGACAGAAAATATGCTGTTTTCCGCTGTTTCTTTGACGTAATTTTCGTCCCGCGTGTTCGCCCTTAAATTCCCTCGCAGAGTGTTCTTTGCAACGTTTAGGGCAACCCGGATAAGCCACGGTCGAAGCATTTCCAGGTTAGGGAGCGTATCAATGTGCTTGTACAACCTGATGAAAACCTCCTGCGTCACATCCTCGGCCAGGCCGCCATCGTGAACGATCGATCGCGCGGCACGATAAACGGTCCGATGGTGGAGTGTAAAAGCCTCCTCAAACCCGATCGTTTCTTTCGCTGCAGCGGTCGCTGTTTGTTCGGACATCGAGTCCACGAATATTTCCGTCGATTTGGTCATTGCCAGCATCGGTCAAATGCTTTCCACCTAAAATACACCACCCGCGGGGATTTTATGACAGAACAAGCGGAATGTTTAGGTGATTCGGCGATCCGGGCCTGTTTGACCTGATTTTCAGGGATTCACGCTTCGAATACGGCTTCTTGAGCTGAATCCAAAGGCGTATGACGCAAAACTTCGATCTTAGCCCTGAAGCTCAGGGCTCCGGCGAGATCGATCGAAAACTCTGGAAAACTATGAGGCGGATGCGTCGAGCACCGGGTGAAGAAAAACTGAAGTGTTACAAAAATAAGATTTTCCTTACCGAAACTCAGGCAGGAGGATTGCGAGTTCCTATCTATCCGCGTCGTTCGCAAAAGCGCTCGATGGCGGTACGTCTACACGACGTACGCGCCGAAGTAGCGCTCGATTTCGTCCCAGATCGGGGCAACCCGCGCGTCGGTTGTGCTTGGAGTGGCACTCACCCAATCCCAGTTGGAATTGCTTTCGGGTTTTGGCCCGGGACCCGGCCATGGCCCGCACGTCTTGCCCTCCTCCAAGCACTCGATGGGACCCTCGGAATGCACGCCCACGAGCACGAAGTTGCCACCGGCGGAGGCAAACGACGGCCCGCCGCTGTCGCCGTCCTCGAAGCCGAACCGCTGCCCAGTTCAAAGCACTAAAGCCGTTCCACCAAGGCGGCTTGGGAAGGCAACACTCATTCAGCCTTCTTGACCACCAGCTTTGAAAAGCTCCCTTCGATTGAGAACTTGGCTCCCTTGATATCTGTTCCGGTGCTGGTGAAAGAACCAGAACAAGATGTTTCACCGAATTCATCCAGCTTGAGTTCGCCTTTCGCGGGAATCAATGCCGGCGGCCCTTCGGTCATAAAATTAAGTCTCGCTTCACCAGACTTGGCGGGATCATACTGCTTCGCTAATGGATAGACGCCCGTCTTTGACCCGTGAATCTCAACAGTGAGCACGTGTTTATTGTCCCGGCTGGCGAGATACATCAAGAGCATTTTCCCGTCAAACATGGCGACGCCTCGTGGGCCTTTGTCGTTGTAAGACGCCAGCGCGGCGCCGTTTTTGGTGACCTTCACTTCATAGGCCGCATCCTCGGTTTTCGCAGCTTGCGTCGATGACCGCTCTGAGACCTGGTTCGCGCCGCCACTGCCAGGCAAAGAGCCGCCGCAAGCGATCGACAAGAGCGTCACAAACAGGAGCAATGTGTTGATATCTTTCATTCTGAGTTTCCTTATCGCTAATAACTTCATGGGTTCGGCACTCCGCCGCTAGTTCATTCAGGCTGATGATCGTCATCCCAAGAACCCTGGGGCTGCCGGCGGTAGCTTTCACTCCCGGAGCGTTCTCATCGCACTACAGGTGGAGTCCACGTCCCAGTCATGTTGGGGAAAACAAAGAGAAAATCCTTCCAATCGGCCGCCACCTCCGCCGGCCCCTGCCATGCGACGCTCCCGTTTTTGTATCCGTTATGTTTGTACCAGAGAAGCTCGCCCGTCGGCCTCATCGCGTAGATAACTCCTTCTCCCGATGAGAAGACTTTCCCGAAGTTCCAGCCAGTGCCGACACCTTTCGGGCCTTCCCACGCCTTGACGCCGTTGGCGAAGTCGAGGTGCCTGTACCAAAGCAGCTTGCCCTCCTGCGTGATCGCATAGACGATCCCGTTGCCTCCGGGGAAGACATGCTTGAAGTCGCCCCAGCCGCTGCCCACTTCTTTGGGGCCTTCCCACTCACTGCGGACTCGGCCCAGGCTGCGGTAGCCCGGATCGGGTCCCCGCGCCTCGCGATGTTTGTACCAAAGCAGCTTGCCCTCCTGCGTGATGGCGTAGACCAACCCATCTCCTGCCGAGAACACCTGCTTGAAATCTCCCCAACCGCTGCCCACTTCTTTCGGGCCTTCCCATGCCCTCGCGCCAATACCGAAGTCGATGTGCTTGTACCAGAGCAGATTCCCGTTCTGCGCGATGGCGTAGACGATCCCGTTGCCTCCGGGGAACACCTGCTTGAAATCCTCCCAGCCTGCGCCGACGCCCTTAGGGCCATCCAAGAAGTGCGAGACCTCAGATTCGTCTTTATCAAGAATCTGTGTGAGAATTCGGCCCGACTTCGCGGTGTCCGTGTAAAGCTCCGAAACGACTGCCGTGCCGGACGTCGGCTGGGCAGGCGCCGCAGTAACGCCCCCAGCGGCGCGGCACCGGGCCTCGAGGCCTGGCGCGGCCGGGGAGTTTCTTGCGCGCGCATCTCGCGCAGTGTCGCAGATTGACCGGGGCGGAGAAGCGCCCGTCGGTGGTAGCTTGACCCTGCCCAGGGCTTTCGGCGCCGCGTCCACGCCCGTCGGCTTCTGCCCCTCCGACGCCCGCGTGCCAGTCGTCCTCGCGCGGTCAACATCGGTGACCTGGCCTGTCGCCGAAGGCTCCCCAGCCTTTTGAGTTGCCACGCGGTGGATGTACCACAGCAGCTCGCCGTTAGGTTTGACACCGTAGAGATACTGAGCCGTGTAGGTCGTCGGATCAAACGTGCCGATGAACTGCTCCCGAACGGATCCTGTGACCTTCAACTGATCAAGCTTCTTCGCCAGTTGTTCCATCACCTCCGTTCCATACATTCGTTCCAGCTCGTTTTCCGACGCCATCTTCCTCGCGCTGTAGGGGACATTACAAATTTCGGTGCCGAGGGGCATTATCTCTTCGTGTATTGCGACGGTGCTGAGCACACGCGCGATTTGATCCTCGCACCCCTCGTGGATCGTGCATTTCCTTGTAATTGCATTGGGGCTGCGATGGAGCAGCTCCAACCCGCAGCTGACCCGCACCCTGATGTTCTCCGGCAGCGTCTCCGCCTCATCTCCATCCTTCCAACTCGGCCGCTCGCTCAAGAACGCGATGTGCTTCTGCAGTTCTCGGCCATACTCTCGTTTGGCAAGCTCTTTGTCTCCGTCAGCCGCGTTCTCTATAGCAGCCATCCATGTGACAAGGGTAACCACGTAGTATTCCAGCGTCGGCAGCGGCTTGAAGTCCGCCGGCAACATCAATTGATCCTTCTCTCGCATGTCATTCCACTTCCAGATATCCATTTCCGGATCATCCAGGAAGCGACCGGCTATCCTTTGGGCGTCATTTGCCAGCGTTCGCTTTCTCTGCCTTTCGGTCGGCTTCTCTCGCAGCTCGTCCACCAGATGCTGGAGATCTTGATGCCGATCCTTGAGGAATCGAATCCGGTCACGGTTCTGGGTGCGAAAAAGCTCATTCTTGACCTTCCGCATCTCGGATTCAAGAGTGGCGACCTTAGTCTCCAGATTGGTCAGCCGCTCGTTGATGCGCTTGAGCGCCTCGCCGACCGGGTCCGGCTTGTTTCCGAAGTAGCCGAAGAGATCCAACATCTCCCCCGTTGCCTTGAACATCGCTCCCGCCACCGGATAAACATATGTGGTCACGGTTGCGTAGGTATCGAAAATCTTCTTTCCGTCTCCTTGTGTTTGTGCCCGTACGTTCAGCGGAGCGCACGGTAGCAGAACGAGACAACTACAGATCAGGTAGATAAAATGTTGGCGCAGATGCTTCATGGTATTGATCTCCTCGGCGGAGAGCCGCCGAATAATTAACGAACAAACAAAGACATGCCGTTGCATGCAAGGCTCGATTTGCGCGCGGCTTCGCGAGTCGCTTCTCCTAACTTCTTAACGCTCATCAAAAACTGAGGGTCCGGGATAGGAATTTTCTCGTGCACCCGCAAACTTAACGCGGTGGTGGCGGGGGCGGCGCGTACACCATCTCGAAAACCATTGCGGCGCGCGGCTGCGCCGCTGTCAGCGTTACGTTTTGAATTCCCTTCCAGATCATCCGCTGCTGCCCCGGTGGTGGTTGCGCCTGGCTGCCACCCTTCCACGCCTCGCTGGTACTAGATACACTCGCATTGATTGTGATCGTCTGGTTGAGCGGCAAAAAGGAAACGAGATAGCTGCAGACGTAGTAGCCGCCCACATCTTCCATCTTCGAATCACTGCTGATGCGTATTAGATCCTTAGGTCGCCCCGACCCCACAGCTGGGGAAATGACGAAGGCATCGCAAGAGGTCGGCCCAATGTAGCCGAAGGCGCTCGTGTCGCCCCTGTAGCCGTACTCTTTCTTGTAACGCACGCGCACCTTGATTGTGTTTTCGGGTTGCAGCACGTCGGCATAGACTTTGTCGAGCACCGCGCCTGTGCCGGATTTACCTGCTGGCGTCACGACCTCGGACGTTCTCGGTCGCCGCTCGCGAGCGGGTGAAGACGATTTTTCCTGTGAATTGGCCGTCGCCGCTGTCGCGGCGAAAAGCAGCAGCACAACAAAGGCAACTGTTAACTTCGATGTTATTCTTTCCATGTCGTTCTCTCCTTCAACTGTGTGATGACGACGGCGTGGTCGCCGGCGTCAGTACAATCAACTCGCACATCGCGTGTACCCCTGAAAGAGCCCTCACAATGACGAGAATCCCTCAGAGCTTCTCTCAGGGCTTATAATTCCGGCTCAAATGCAATGTCACTGAGGCATTAAATCCCCTCTGTCCAGCAGCGGTTAGGCTGTCTCGGATTCCCAGAGAACCAGGCCCTGTGGCCGTGTTGCCCTGTGCACCGAGCGCGGGGTCACCGAAAATCCCCGTGGCGATATCGAATCCCTGCTGATACAGCGCGTCCGCTTCGGCAGCACCACGGGCCTCGGCAACGATTTCGTCCACCTGCGCGATAGCCGCTCCCTTGGCAGCAAAATAAGCGCGGCACTGGGCTTCGAGGCCGGGCGCGGCGGGCGAGTTTCGCGCGCGCGCACCTCGCGAAGCTTCGCAGATCAACAGGGTGGGAAGGGTGCCCGCCGCTGGCACCTTGACCCTGCCCAGGGCTAGAGGTGGCGGTTTCTCACCCGCGGCACCGGCGGCGCGGCACTTTTCTTCGAGGCCGGGCGCGGCGGGTGAGTTTCGCGCACGCGCGTCTCGCGCCGAGTCGCAGATCGATGTAGGTGCAGCGGCAGTCGGTGACGTAATTTTGACCCTCCCCAGAGCATTGGGTCGGGGCGTCAACTTTGGCGCGCCGCAGATGAGGCCCACCGCGTCCAGCCAGTAACCAGTCCGCCCGTTGATGCCGACAGCCACGCGGTCAAAGCCGCAGGTCTGAAGCTTTTCGACACCAAAGGGGATAAAGCGGCCCTCCACCGACTTGCCATATGCGCCGGGGCCAATGAACCCAGGCTTAGGGCCTTGGCTATACTTTCTTTCAGGGACGGCAGCGGCAGTGGCGCAAATCAGCGAAATTTGGTGGACCACGACTGCGACATCACCCACTGCCCTCACGTACATACCTGTCACGACTGGGAAATCTCTCGGGCAGACCAGCTGCCGGTTCCCGCCCCAATTGGCGTAATAAGGTTCGGGGGGGCCGGCAAGCTCGGCCGGTCCATAGACGCTGACGCAAATCGGCTGGATGGCATCAACGTCATCGCCAACGCGAAGTTCGAAGCCGGTCAAATGCCGGCTCTCGGGGCAGCGGAGGACGAACTGGTTAGCCCCTCCGGAGCCTCCGATCGGTGGAAGGATCGCGTCTGTCTGCGCCTGCGCGGAAAGAGCGAAAAACAACATCGCCACCGCAGTAGCGCAAACTGTTAGTTTGCGATTGCCTGCGCTGCCAACGCCGCAAGCTAACAGCTTGCGCCACAACAACCATGGTGTGTATTTCATCATTTGCCGTTTCAATGAACTTTCTCCCTAATTTTTTGCGGTGACGGTGAGAGTCGAGATGATTTTCGGCGTGCCCGCTTGTCCTTCATAGACCATCATGCGGAAGGTGTGGCTGCTGCCGAGCTTAATCGTCGTCGGCTTAGTGCCATCGCGGCCTCTGGCGAACTCAGTCCACTCCCCGTTGTCAACGGAGAGATAGATTTCGCAGTAGGTGTAATCGGGGCCGGCCTTCCAACTGATGGTGGTAGTGCCAAAGGCCTGGCCGTTGGGAACCATGACCGGATTGGCACCGGCGGTAATAGTCGCTCCGGTCTGCACTGGCGTTTGTTTATAATCCCGGCTTAAATGCAGCTTCACTGAGGCATTAAATCCCCTCTGTCCGACGGCACTGAGAGCATCTCGAATCCTCAGAGAGCCAGGCCCGGTGGCGGTGTTGCCCCGTGCGCCCAAAGCCGGGTCACCGAAAATTCCCGTGGCGATATCGAATCCCTGCTGATACAGCGCGTCCGCTTCGGCAGCACGGGCTTCGGCCACGATTTCGTCCACCTGCGCGATAGCCGCTCCCGTGGCAGCCAGATCGGCGCGGCACTTTTCTTCGAGGCCGGGTGCGGCGGGTGAGTTTCTCGCGCGTGCGTCTCGCGCGGACTCGCAGATCGACCGGGATGGAAGGGTGCCCGTCGGTGGCAGTTTCACCCTGCCCAGGGCTAGAGGTGGCGGTTTCTCACCCGCGGCACCGGCGGCGCGGCACTTTTCTTCGAGGCCGGGCGCGGCAGGTGAGTTGCGAGCCCGTGCCGCTCGAGCAGCCATGCAGATCGACGTGGATTGAACACCGCCCGTAGAGGGTTTTACCCTTTCCAGAACCACGATCGGTCTGTCCGAATTGTTGGCATCCAACGTTGTCAACAACGGCTGGCCGCAGATGAGGCCCACCGCGTCTAGCCAAATTCCGGACCGTCCATTGATGCCTACGGCTACCAGCCCTGTGGGGCAATGCTGAGTATTTGCTTCCGTTATACTAAAACCGCCTGAGAACTGGGGGCCGTCAAATACTGTCAACCCTACCTCTTGCCGGCTTTGGTCGGCCGCCGCTATGCCGCAGGTCAAACGAATGGTTTTGACGATGGTCGTCGCCTTGCCGGCGGCACCGATGTATAAACCTGTCACTATCGGGGCACCGTCCGGGCAGACACCTTGCACCGTGCCCGCGCCATACCCTCCGAACTTGGATGGATTTGGGTTGAGTCGCCCAGTTTTGGCCGGGCCATAGGAAACGACACAAAGTGGCCGGATCGAATCAACGTCATCGCCGACACTAAGTTCGAATCCGGCCAGGTGTTGGCCCGCTGGGCAGCGGGAAGTGAACCGACCCCCTCCGTCACCTCCAAGCGGCGGAAGAGTCACATCCGCTTGGGCATGGGAGCAAAGGACGAAGAACAACATCGCTGCCGGCACGCCAATAGTAACCCAAAGGCTTCTTCGCAATTGCAATTGCCACGTTGTGAATTCTCGTTTTAGTCTCATGACGCTACTCCTCTGTAATTGTTTCTGTGTTCGACAAACTGAAGTTTGTCGAACAACCCTCAACGAACTACCGGGGCTGATGCCGCCGGGAGTAGTGCAATGACTTTCTTGAAGCCCTGCCATCCGGAGCCGATTTCGACCGGGCCTTCCCATTCGCCGACTCGGCCCAAGCTGCGGTAGCCAGGATCAGCTTGCCGGGTTGCCGGAGCCTCGCGATGTCTGTACCAAAGCAGTTTTCCGTCCGCCTTGATCGCCAGGATGACGCCATCGCCGGCCGGCACGATCTGCCGGAAATTCTGCCATCCGTCGGTCGGCTGGGCAGGCGCAGCGGCTGTTGGCATTTCCCCGACCGCGCGGCACCGAGCTTCGAGGCCGGGCGCGGCAGGTGAATTTCGCGCGCGTGCGGCTCGCGCCGCATCGCAGATTGATATAGGCGCAGCGGCAGTGCCCACCTGCCGCGCTTCCTTCCAGGACCGCTCGCCGGTCTGCCAGCCGATCTGCTGGTAGAATAGAAGCGTGCCGTCGGGTTTGACTGCGTAGACCTTCCCCTCGCCCAGGGAAAAAATGTCCTTGAAATTCTGCCACCCCGATCCGACCGCTTTGGGGCCGGTCCAGGTATTCGGCCCGCCACCGTCGGCGTAACCGCCGTGCCGATACCACAGCAGGGTTCCGTCCGGCTGGAGCGCATAGACGATCCCCTGGCCGCCGGAAAATATTTTGGTAAATGTCCAGCCCCTGCCGACATTCACCGGCCCGTTCCACGTAAAGCTGCCGTCGTTGAATCCCGTATGCTGATACCATAGCAAGTTGCCATCATCAGTGAGCGCGTAGATGCTATTGCCGCCTGCCGGGATCACGTCCTTGAAATTCCAACCGTTGCCAACTTTCTTCGGTCCCTGCCAGGCAGACGCGCCGGTGTCCTTTCGATACCAGAGCATGTCGCCGTCGTTCGTGATGGCATAGACCCAGATGGGCTGGTAATTCGCAGGCGTCTTCCCGAATGTGCCGATGAACCCGGGTTCGCGGGGCAGCGGCTCTGACACGAACGCTCCCAGGTAGCGGTTGATTTCGTCCCAGACCGGCGCAATCGGAGCATCTGCGCATTCGGATGTCCCGGTGATCCACATCCACTTTGAATAGTTAGCGGGCGCTGGCCCGGGGCCAGGCCAGGTCCCACACGTCTTGCCTGAAACGCAACTGGTTTTGCAAGACGAGTGGACACCGACGAGAACTTGTCCTCGGTTAAGAACCTCTGCGTACGCCGGTCCGCCGCTGTCGCCTCCAGCAATCGCCGCCATTGCGGTGCTCGGATACCAGTAGCGCTGGCCACTGTCATTATCCTGGCGTGTGGTCTTGATGAAGCCGACCCGATATTGTCCGTCCTGCTGGGACGGCGTGGCGCTCGCGCCTGATCCCTGCGCGAACTGGTAGATGCCGCGACCGAAGATCATGATCGGCACTCCGACCGGTGTCCCGAAATACGGAAACTGGCCGTCGCGGAATATGTCGCGGTTGTAGTTGGTGGTTGATCCGCCCACGGAGAAAGGTGCTGCGACCCTGATGATCGCGACATCGACCGGCCTGAAGGTGATGATTCGCATGGACTGCATGCTCTGGACCGTCGTCCAGTTTGCGGTGACCGTGACGCTGTTCTCGGGAACCATGAGGAATTGGCCGGCGTTCTTCGGGTCCGGGTTGTCCACACAGTGAGCAGCCGTAATCACCCAGTTATTCCTCAGCAGCGAGCCACTACAACCTGTGCTCAGAGTCAGCAGCCCATATTCCTCCTGTTGTTTGTCACTGACCACGGCGATCGTGCCGACAAGCCCCTCTTGTACTTTGCGAGTATTCTCTTGTGCGTCGGCGATGCCGGCAAATGCGATCGCCAATATCAACGCAAATGCGACGCTGAAAAGGCGTGTGTCGCACCCGAAACTTCTTATGTTCATCGTTCCTCTCATTGTTATCTCCCCAATCTCGTCAGTCTTTAATGGTGTTAGCTTCAATGTTTGCCTTTCCATGTCTTTCTCTCCTTCAACTGTGTGATGACGACGGCGTAGTCGCCGAGTCAGGGAAAAATTAACTCGCACATCGCGCCGAACCCCTGAAAGAGGCCACACAATGAGGAATCTCTCAGAGCTTCTCTCAGGGCTTATAATTCCGGCTTAAATGCAATGTCACTGAGGCATTAAATCCCCTCTGTCCAGCAGCGGTTAGGCTGTCTCGGATTCCCAGAGAACCAGGCCCTGTGGCCGTGTTGCCCTGTGCACCGAGCGCGGGGTCACCGAAAATCCCCGTGGCGATATCGAATCCCTGCTGATACAGCGCGTCCGCTTCGGCAGCACCACGGGCCTCGGCAACGATTTCGTCCACCTGCGCGATAGCCGCTCCCTTGGCAGCAAAATAAGCGCGGCACTGGGCTTCGAGGCCGGGCGCGGCGGGCGAGTTTCGCGCGCGCGCACCTCGCGAAGCTTCGCAGATCAACAGGGTGGGAAGGGTGCCCGCCGCTGGCACCTTGACCCTGCCCAGGGCTAGAGGTGGCGGTTTCTCACCGGCGGCACCGGCGGCGCGGCACTTCGCTTCGAGGCCGGGCGCGGCGGGTGAGTTTCGCGCTCGCGCGTCTCGCGCCGAGTCGCAGATTGACCGGGACGGGAGAGCTCCCGCCGGTGGCAGTTTCACCCTGCCCAGGGCATAGACAGGCCTTTCGGGGCCTGTAGTCTCCAGCGCGCTGCTGGTCGTGCCTGTCTGCTCTCCATGTCGCGAGCCCACGCGCGTGATCTCGAAGCGGCCGAAGATCACGAACCTCAGGTCACCGTGCGGCATCGAGTTCAGCCTGAACGGCACCGTCACGTTGTTGCCGGGATACTGCGTCAGGTCGAACTCGCCTTTGGCAACGTTCACATCGCATATAGTTTGCCACTCAGTGTCTTCCGGGCCGTTCAGAGGCCGATCATCAACGCCGCAAAGCCCACCATCACTGTCGACGCCGTTCGCTGCTAGTGATAGATGATCCGGCGCGTTCTCAATGACGACTGTCTCATTAGGATAATAGTTGTGACCGCTGTCCATATCATCATTTTTGTAGTAGCTGTTCTTTCTCGTCGGGTGCCCGTAGTTGGCAAAAAACTTGAACGTCATCTCTGCAGTGTCCGTAGCATCACTGTCGTCCTCGAGGAGTATCCTTTCCCACACCACCTTGACGGTTTGTGGCAGCGTAGTGAATTTCCCGGTGACTTGCTCACGCGGGCGTTTGGTGTCGTTCCTGTTGTTGTTGAAGACGTTGATGATGTAGTAATACGTCGCGCCGATGTCGAGCTGCTCCTGTTGCGCGTCAACGTCTAACATGTAACGGCCTTTCTGCTCCGTAGCGAAGCGGCTGAAGGCTCCACTATTAAACCCAAACGCCATGATGCCGAAGCGGTCGGGAGCGGGCGCGACTTTGCCGATTTCGATGAGCGGTGGCGTCGATTGAGTGCTCATGAAGGAGATAACCACGTTGCGACTGTCGGGCTGGACGCGTACTTCGCTGATGAACGGAGCTTTCAGAATCTCTTTTATCACACTGGAGTTCCCGCGTTCGCCCGCTTGCTCGAACTTCGAGTTCGGGTCGTAGGTTCCTGGCCCGCCGGACTTTGGGCCACCCGGAGCGGGCGGGTTGCCCAGCGCGGTGGTGACGGTAAGGGTTGTGATGACTTTCGGCGTGCCCGCCTGTCCTTCATAGACCATCATGCGGAAGGTGTAGCTGCTGCCGAGTTTGATCGTCGCCGGCTTGGTGCCGTCGCGGCCTCTGGCGAACTCATTCCACTCGCCACCGTCGACTGACAGATAGATTTCGCAATAGGTGTAGTCGGGGCTGGCCTTCCAAGCGATGGTCGTGGCGCCGGAGGCTTGGCCGCTGGAAACCATGACCGGATTGGAACCAGCGGTAAGCGTCTGTGCCTGCAGCGGCATCGCCAGCAGCACGAGTGCTACTACTGGCAGCAACATCGCTCTAATAGAAATACGCATTGTCGTTTCTCCTTTGAAAATCGCAGCTTGAAGCCGTCCTGAAACTTTACAAAACCGTATCGGAATGCCAGGTGGCGCGTTGAGGGAAACTCCAACAAGTATCACTTTTTCTCCACGTGGAAGATACCACCCGCGGGGATTTTATGACAGGACAACCGGAATTTTTATGTGATTAGGCGATCCGGGCCTGTTTGACCCGATTTTCAGGGATTCACGCTTTGAATACGGCTTCTTGAGCTGAATCCAAAGGCGTATGACGCAAAACACTATTCACTATTCACTATTCACGATTCACGATTCACTGTTCACTATTCTGGAGTCGTTTGAAATTCAGGGCAAAAGCATCTAAACTTTTGAAACTTACCTTGCACCCTTTCGTGAAGAACACCGGAGGATTTCTTGCTGTATATGAACACCCTACGAAGGCGCTTTAAGGACCAGCGCGGATTTAACCTTATCGAATTGATGATCGTCATCGCGATCATTGGACTCCTCATCGGCGTTGGCAGTCTTGCCTGGGGAGCGATGATCAGATCCGGAAACGAGACATCAGCAGCGCTGACTCTTGACCGAATACGGACATATCAGGCGCAGTACGCTTCTCGAAACCGTGGCAAGTTCGCCTCGTTCGATCAGCTCGTCGACGCGGCAGGACTCGACGAAAAATTCAAGACCGAGCGTCCTGTAGTGAACGGCTATGTCTTTACGATAACGCTTGAAGAGCCATCTGCTGCGAAACCCGGGTCGTATAAGATCAACGCCGACCCTCAGGTAGCGACGGGCGTCACCGCAACCGGCACTCGGTTCTTCTATACCGATTCGGCCCTCGGCACCATCAAGGCAAACGATACCCAGCCGGCAAAGGCCGAAGACCCATCAATTTGATTTTGGATCTTAGATTTTGGATTTTGGATTACAGATTATTTAAGATTTCAGATTTGAAACAGGAAATTTCAGATTCGAAACTTAAGATTTGAAATTTCAAATTTGAGATTATCATCGCCGACTTAGCTCAGTGGTAGAGCACTCGCTTCACACGCGATAGGTCACAAGTTCGAATCTTGTAGTCGGCACCAGGAATTATTTGAGTTTGGGCTCGTCAACAAATGCCGTTCCTGTCTTTCACAGCTTATTCGACCCAAATCGAAAAAAAGAACCGGAGCCAGAGAGTGTTTTCTCAAGCTCCGGTCATTTATTTCGTTACTCTGTGGCTGAGCTACTTCACCGCCGCTCCCGCGGTGGTGGCGACCTGACAGTAGACTTTGATCACGTCCTTTCCGCTGGTCAGCTTTTCGAAGAGCTCGCCGAAATTCTCAAGACCGCTCACCGGATGTGTCAGCAGTTTCGAGAGCCAGTCGCCGTACTCAAGAACGGCGGCGGACATGTCTTGTACACCGGATTCGAAATACTCGCGGTTTGCATTCACGGTTCCGACCATCACCTTGTTGCCGAGTACGAATTCAAGATTGATCTTGTCCGCCGGAACCTCGACCATGCGGTCTCCGCCCGTCACGCTCGACAAAACAAGCACACTGTTTTTTGCGAGCGCTTGCATCGCCTCGAATACGATCGGCGAATAGCCTGTTGCTTCGAAGATAAGATCGAAAGCACCGTTTTGTTTCGCGTAATCAACTACTGACGTCTGGGCTGTTGAAACATACGATGCGCCCAGTTCTTCGATCAGATCCGAGTTCAGATAAGGTTTCGGCGTCAGGCCGAACGTGACTACTTCTATCCCCCGCAACCGCAGAACGAGGGTCGCGAGAAGGCCGATCGTTCCCGCACCGAGAACTGCCGCACGCTTCGGTTCCCACACTCGCAGACGCCTTTGAATTTCGTAGGCCTGCGTGATTCCCTTCTGGACGACCGTCATCGGTTCGAGCAAAACTCCGACATCTTTTAGACCGCGCGGAACCTTGACGATGAATTTGGCGTCATCGACGTAATACTCTGACAGATATCCGTGACGCAGATTTATCCCGCGTTCGAAGTATGTGTCGTCGGTCGTCATGTCGCTGGTTCCGATGAGATCGTAGATGCTGGTTCCGGGACGACGCACCGTAGCGACGACATAATCGCCCGCCCTGAGCTCGTTTACGTTCGGGCCGACCTCCTCGACCACTCCGAACCCTTCGTGGCCAATGACGAGGAAATCGAATCCCTCGGGTGCGGCACCATAGTCGGCGTTATTGATCTCTTTGTCCGTGCCGTCAACGCCAACGCGTAAGACTTTAACGAGAACGCCACGCCCGTCCGCTACGTCGTCGATCGACGGCTTGGGCATATCGACGAGATGTGCGGAGTTTTTTACTCCGGGTTTTACAGCTATTGCTTTCATAATTGTTATGATTCACCGCCGAGACTCAGCAACGCAGAGAAATCTCATTCAGGTTTTCGGTCGCAGAATCTCGTTGATCCTCGGATTTATCGCTCGGAAATCTCCGCGTCTCTGCGGTTACCTCCCCCTAAGCGGCCACTGCCTGCATCCATTCCGTTTGAATTCCGAGATTCGTCAGTGTCCCGACGACCCGATCCGGTTCGCCCCAGTCGCTCCACCCCACCTTTCCGACTCGCATTACAAGCAGCCTTTCCGCTGATCTCTCAAGCACCGCGCTTGAATAATTCGTCTCCTCGATCCACGAATAGATCGATCGGATCACGGCCGCTTCCTGCGACGTTCCAAAAACCTGTGCTGACGCGGCGAACATACGAAACATTTCCGGAAGATGCTCGCGAAACATTTCAATAAACGCCGCCACTCGCCCAACCATTACAAAACTGTTCCACAGACAACCGCCTGACATCAACTTATCGGCGACGCCAGCCGTGGGTTTTTCCCAGAAACGGCTTACGCGGCTGACCGATTTCGCGAGGTCGCCAAAGAGCGACGTCTTAGGCTCGATCCAGCCGTACGCGGTCTCCGGTTTCTGGGGCTCGATTCCAAGCAATATTACTGAGTCCGGATTTTGTTCGGCCGCCCTGTATGCCCAATCGACGTGTTCCATAAATGCTGCGTCGTCGGAAAAATAGTGGTCCGAAGGGAAAAAGGCGACCGTCGCGCTCGGTGAAAGCTTAGCCAGACGTATCAGGCTGTAAAGGATCGCCGGTGCCGTTCCTTTGTTCTCCGGCTGTACGATCAGATTCTGCTCGGGTACGTTCCAGAGCGGACGCTCGTAAAAGATTTCGTGTTTGCGGGTCAGGCTAAAGAACGTGTTCGACGCGCTGACGCTCAGCGCGACACGTGAGCGCGTTTCATCAAGCAGCGTTCGGTTGTTCAAGATCGGACAGAACTGCTTCGGCCGTTCGTCACCCGCAATTGCTCGGGTCAGCGATTTCAGCCGCGATCCCTCACCGCCGGCTAAGATCACCGCGAGACGTTCAGATCTCGGAATTCCAAAACCGGGAAAACTCGGAAACTCGATAGTTGAATTTTGGTGCATACAAGACTCCGTCTACGCTCCATTAATTCAGACTGACGCGGGAATTATTCCGTTAAAAAGGCAAGCCTGGCCACGAATGAGAATGATGAATGGCGTGGTCGGTTCGGACAAGTCAACTCACTAAGAATTAATCATTCACCATTCACCATTCACCATTCACCATTCACCATTACTCTCTATTCCCCGCTTTGCTGCAGGAGTTTGGCAACAAGCCCCGTCCAACCGGTTTGATGGCTTGCTCCGACACCCGATCCGTTGTCCCCGTGAAAATATTCGAAGAACAAAAGATGGTCGCGGAAGTGCGGGTCCGTTTGCATCTTTGCGTCCTCGCCGAACACCGGCCTCGTTCCGTCGTCCCCGCGCAGAAATATGTGAGAAAGACGCCGCGACAATTCCTGCGAGACTTCCCACAGATTCATCATCTGGCCGGAACCGGTCGGGCATTCAACCTTCAAGTCGTCGCCGTAATAGTGATGAAACTTCTGCAGCGATTCGATCAAGAGATAATTTACCGGGAACCATACCGGCCCACGCCAGTTTGAGTTTCCTCCAAAGAGACCGGTCGATGATTCCGCCGGCTCGTAATCGACGCGATGTTCGATACCGTCTACTTGCAAAATGTATGGATGGTCCTTGTGATATCGCGAGAGCGCCCTGATCCCGTGCGGCGACAGAAACTCGTCTTCATCGAGCATGTATTTCAAAACGCTCATGAGCCTTTCACGGTAAGCGACCGCGAGCAGTCGCCGCTCGCCCTTTCCCGGCGTCCTTGCGCAGTTGATGTTTGCGGTCAAATCCGGACGATTGTCGAGGAACCATTGAAGCCTCCGTTTGAAATCCGGCAGAGCCTCAAGTACCTCGGGATCAATAGTGGCAACGGCGAAGAGCGGGATCAGACCGACCATCGATCGCACGCGTATGGGCATGCTGTAGTTCTTCTCATGCAGATGCAAAACGTCATAGTAGAATCCGTCTTCCTCGTCCCACAGCGAGAGTTTGGCTTCGCCGAGGTCGTTCATTGCGTCGGCGATAAAAAGGAAATGCTCCCAGAACTTGCTCGCCAGGTCTTCGTAGGCGTCATCCTCGATCGAAAGTTCAAGCGAGATCGCCAGCATATTCAGACAGTACATCGCCATCCAACTGGTGCCGTCAGACTGCGCCAGCGCACCGCCGGTAGGCAACGGCTTTGAGCGATCGAAGACACCGATGTTGTCCAGGCCTAGAAAACCGCCTTCGAATATGTTGTTACCTTCGGCATCTTTCCGATTAACCCACCAGGTAAAATTGAGCAGCAGCTTTTGAAAAACGCGGGCAAGGAATTTTCGATCGCCGCGGCCCTTCCTTTTCTTTTCGATCTGGTACACCCGGAGCGCGGCCCACGCGTGCACGGGCGGATTAACATCGCCGAGGGCCCACTCATATGCCGGGATCTGTCCGTTCGAATGCATGTACCATTCTCGCAGCATAAGGAGGAGCTGATTCTTGGCAAACTCGGAATCCACGAGAGCCAGCGGGATGCAATGGAATGCGAGGTCCCACGCCGCGTACCACGGATATTCCCACTTGTCGGGCATCGAGATAACGTCCGCATTGTAGAGGTGCGGCCAATCATGATTGCGCCCTTCTTTTCGCGACTCAGGCGGTGCGGGCATCGCGGGATCGCCTTCGAGCCAGTCCTTGACGATGTAATGATAGAACTGCTTTGACCAGAGCATTCCCGCGAATGCTTGTCGCTGTACGTTCTTCGCGTCGTCGGAGAGGTGTTTCGGTGCCAGAGCATCGTAGAATTCGTCAGCTTCTTTTTTTCGAAGATCGAACATCGAATCGAAATCCGCGAATGCCGACGCGGCGCGTTTTTTATTCTTCGCGTCTTTGCCGGCGACTGCCTTGTCGGTCAATTTTAACCGCACAACGACCTGCTCGCCCGCCGGAACGATAAGTCGATAATTCGCTGAAGCCTTTGTTCCCATCTTCGCCGGGTTGACGGCCCCGGTATTTCCGTTTATGACATACTCGCCAATGCCGTCTTTTACGAACGCCGTCTTATTAGGAGCCCCGAATAGACGTTCGCTGTTGGTTTCATTTTCTGTAAATAGAAGCTCAGGTTCACCGTCGCAATAAAGCCAGCGCTTTCCGTAATCCGGGGATTCGATCTCAATCGAATTGGAATCCGCGATCCGCAATCCGCAATCAGTATTTCTCCCGCTCCACGACCACGTATTCCGAAACCAAATAGTCGGTAGAACGTTAATGCTGGCCTCCTCCGGACCGCGGTTCGCGATGGTGATCTTAATCAGAATGTCCTCGACGTCCGCCTTCGCGTACTCGACGAATACGTCGAAATAGCGATCGTCTTCGAAAACCCCGGTGTCGAGAAGCTCGAATTCGCGCTCCAGCTTGTTCCGGTTTCGGTTCTCGTCGATGAGGCGCCGATAAGGAAACTCGGCGTGTGGATACTTGTACAAAAACTTCATGTACGAGTGAGTCGGCGTCGAGTCGAGGTAGTAATAGAGTTCCTTGACATCCTCGCCGTGATTACCTTCGCTGCCCGTCAAACCGAAGAGCCGCTCTTTCAGGATCGGGTCCCTACCGTTCCAGAGCGCGACCGAGAAACAGATCTTCTGATGACGATCCGAAATTCCGCCAAGGCCGTCCTCGTTCCAGCGGTAGGCGCGCGAACGAGCATGGTCATGCGGAAAATAATCCCACGCCGAACCATCTGCGCTGTAATCTTCGCGCACTGTCCCCCATGCACGCTCGCTGAGATACGGGCCCCAACGGTTCCAGTGCCGGGTCCGTTCGTTCGATTCCTGTTGTCGGTTTTCTTCGGCTTTCATATATGTTTTAGCGAGTGACTAGGGACGAGTGATGAGAAGGGACGAGTGACGAAATTATTACTCGCCGTTGTTCCTAATACTCGCCTTTAGCGATCTCCCACCTCGTCCCTCGTCCCTCGTCCCTCGTCCCTCGTCCCTCGTCCCTTCTTTCTTACCCCTTATGCTCCGGTTTTCTCGTCTTGAATTCGGTCCAGTTCGTCACGCCATCACTGATGCGCGTGTCCTGGTCCTGTTCCCAAAGTTTCTTGACCTCGGGGCTGTAATTCAGATAGAGCTTGCCTTTGACGATCTTCCACGCTTCGGGGTCGCCGTTGGCCGTGTATCCCTTCGAGACCGCGTACGAACAGTATCCGCCAAACTGCGGAGCATACATATCCGGATTCGCCTGGAACTTCCTCATATTCTCTTCGGTTGAGAACAGCCACTTCGCGCCCTTCCAAACATACTCATATTTCCCGTCACCTTTCACGGCGTTTTCGACGGCGAAATAGGCGACCGCATCAAAACCGCGCAATGCAACGCCGTTCTCATCCATGTTAAGGCCGAGAATGTAGTTGCGGAGCTTGCATCATTTCCTGCTCATACCCTGTCGAGGATTAATTCCACTTAGAGACCCGAATATTCCGCTTCCGTTCGCCTGCGAGAAAACCCGCGTGAGACGTGAAGTCTCTCGCATGCCGTGGAAATTGCCGCTTCTAAGCTTCACCTTTTACGCCCGATTGAGTTCCGCTAAACAGGCATGCGAGTTGCGGTAGGTTGCGAGTACAGCATCTCCTTGGAGGAAACGATGGCTAATATTTTGATACTGGGCGGCGGATTCGCAGCGATCTCGGCCGCCGAAACACTTGCGTCTGAGCTTGGGGCCGCGCCTGAAATAACTGTCATCTCGAAGAGCGCGGATTTTACTTTTCTTCCGGCGATCGTTCCGTTGGTTTTCAGTGATTTCGCACCCGAAGAGATTCGATTCGATCTGCGTCCTAGGCTCGCGGAGCGCGGGATCAGATTTGTGCAGGGCGAGGTTCGCGCTATCAATACGCGGCGCCGCAGGGTTGAAGTGTCGCGTGAGGGGATCGACTGCACCTTCACATTCGACTATCTCGTTATGGCGATCGGTCCGAGAGTTGTTCCAGAGCGAGTTCCGGGCCTCATGGACCACGCACATCAGCTCAACACCGTCGATGCGGCGATAAAGTTCAAGGATGCCGTTTCGCGATTCGAGCACGGATCGATCGTCGTTGGATTGTGCCCCGACGCCACACTGCCCGTTCCCGTCTGCGAATCCGCAGTCGCGCTCGCCGGTCGGTTCAGCGAGAAAATAAAAAACGGCGATATTTCGGTCACGGTAGTTTTTCCGTCGTCGCTTGAAAACGCATTCGCAGGATCAAATCTTTTCAGAAACCTCGAAGCCACGTTCGATCGCAAAGGAATTCGACTGGTGTCTGATTTTCCAGTTACTGAGGTCGGAGAAAGCGAGATCTTCTCGGCATCCGGAGGCTCGATAAAATACGATCTGCTGATGCTGATCCCGTCATTTGCCAGTCAACTTTCTCGTCTAAACGATGGACCGGAGACCGATCTTTCGGGATTCGCCCACGTAAATGCTCTGATGCAGGTCGCGGGCGCGGAACGTGTCTACGCCGCCGGAGATATCATTGCCCTGCCGGGCCCGAAATTCGGTTACATGGCGATGCGTCAAGGTGAAGTAGCCGCCCTCAACATACTTGCTGAAGTTAAGGGCGAAAAACCCGCCGCTGAATATCGACACAAGATCGAGTGGGCGATCGGTGAGAAGTATACGGACCCGGTCTTTTTCCATTACGGGATCTGGGATGAGACGCTGGACGACTTCGACGAGAATGCATTGTTCGGAATGGCCAGGATGATGCGGGATCGCTACGGACAAATAAAAGTGACTGAGGCGGAAAATTATCTCGCCGCCACATAGAACAACGCCAACCGGGGCAATGTCAAAACAACATCCGCACCTATTGTCGTTGGGTGTATAATCCGCGCAAAGACAATTTTTGAAAGGAGGCCCAAAATGAAAAATGTCGCTCCGTCCCTTTTGGTTTTGGCGACGGCGCTGTTCGCAGATGTTTTTATTGGGAGCGAATTAGCCGGCGAGAAAGCGGCAGCCCAGGTGACCGTAAAAATGCCTGAGGTGATCGTTCTCGCGAAGGACAACAAGCTCGGGACCGTGACCTTCAATCACGTCAGTCACAACGGCGGCAAGTACAGCATTGATGGGACCGGCCCGATCGCATGTATCGAGTGTCATCACGCTGCCCGACCGGTAAGTGACGTGATAAAGCATCCTCCGCTCAAGACCGCGTGGCCGGCCGAGCGGACAACCACTCTTACTTCCGAGTTGTTTACGAAGGATCCCGCGGCGGCCGGGGTCGCGGCATGCCGTGATTGTCATGCGCGAGCCGGGGAGGTTCCCAAACTGTTGCCTGCGCTACCGGAAATAAAACACGAATCGAGCACGGCGATGATCACACTTACAAATCAGCAGGCCTATCATCGAAACTGTGCCGGTTGCCACACTGAAGCTAAGAAAGTAAAGCCGGCCATGAAAGGACCGACGACGATGCAATGCACGGTGTGCCACAAGAAGAGCGCATAGCGTTGGGCCAAGCGTGCCGATGACGTGTCGTCTTTGAAGTTGAGGTAGGGGCTGCGTTTCGTTGCAGTCCCTTTTTTTCGCTTTGAATAGCAGATCTGGTAAGTACAATTTCGCACAGCAGATCGCCAAACTGCGAACTTTCTCACACCCCCGTTTCTCGCAATCTCATAAATACAGCCTCTCTCGCCTGGAACACGTGTTGCAAATCGCAAGAGTGTCGGCCGAACGTTGAGAGCCGACGAAATCAACAGTCGGAGGACTGAAATGCACATAAAAGTCTATTGGTCGACCTGGGCGCTTTTCTTACTCATCGTCCTTCTGTTGTTCGCAACCGAAAGCCTGAGTCTGCTCACCGGCGTTGTCTTCGGTTTCATCGCGTCCGGACTGATCTTTATGGGAATGATGGGTGTGCTTCCAATAATGGTCGCGCAGCCTGCCGCGCCGAAGCCGGCGAAAGCCGAGAGCGTTGCCACACAGACGATGCCCGAATCGCCTGCAAACGCTGTCAGCATCCTAGAGTCGGCTTAGAGTGCAGACATTCGGCACCGAGGCGCGATCCGATGAATTGGAGAACGATGATGCTTGAAATACTTGAGATGCGAAATGATGAGATTGACGCCGTGCTCGCGCGGGTAGGTTACGGCCACCTTGCGTGTTCCCGGGATGATCAGCCGTACGTCTTCCCCATTTACTACGTCTACAACAGAATCGATATATTCATCTACACGACGGAAGGCTTGAAGACGGAAGTCATCAACAGCAATCCCCGGATCTGTCTGCAGGTCGAAGAACCTTTCAACAACGGGGGCTGGAGAAGTGTTGTTGTGAACGGAGAGGCTCACGAGATTACCGACCGTACGGAGCGCGAGCGGGCGGTTGGGCTTATTCGCGCTTCCAACCCAACGCTCTTGCCGGCGCTTGCTATCAAGTGGTCGAACGACTGGATGCGGAAAAACGTTGAGGTCGTATACAAAGTCAAGATCGTCTCCCTAGCCGGGCGTGTCACGTCTGAGATTCTAATAGCGGCCGCCTCGGCTCAACCGGTTTTTTGCGGTTAGATCAAAAGGCTGGCCGAGATTGCGACGATTCTATTTCGCTTCTATTTTCTGCACTTCCTCGCGAAGTTTCGGTATGGCGTTGTTTGCTGCGTCGGCCTGCTCGAGTCGCGCGAGGGTAGCCGAGGCATTCGCCTTGTCCGATTTCTTTGTGTAAGCGACGGTCAGGTTTTGCAGCGCCTGAATGTGACTTGCGTCTGCGTCGAGAACGCTTTTGAACACCTGGATCGCTCGATCATATTGGGGTGCGTCACGAAAAACGAACGTCAGCCCAAGGTCGGTACGGACATTCAGGTCGTCTGGTTTTTTCTCAAGAGCTTTGGTGTAGGTCTTCTCTGCATCTTCGTATCGCGACGCATCGAAGTACGCGTTCCCCAAGTTGACGATGACGTCATAGTTTTCGGGCTGCAGTTCGTTAGCCTTCTTCAAAAAATCGGCTGCGCCATCGAACCGCTGTATCTGGTAATAGAGCTCCGCGGCCTTCATTTGCGCGTCAAAATCCGTCGGGTTCTGCTTGGCCTTGTCGATCGCCGCCTGGACTTCGGGTATCGCACCACCCCCACTGCCGCCCGGAATGTCAGGGTGTCCGGATGGTAATCCTGCACTCTGTTGCTGTCCGGTCGGGATTCCCGGCTGCATCAGCATAGAACCCTGATTTACGGAGTTGGCGAAAAAGAAACCGATCATGAAGCCGGCGAGCACCCCAATTATTACGAACAGAATATTTTCTTTTGTCATAGCTATTTATGCGTATGAGTGAAGACCGGGCAACAGGTAACTCACCCCGAGATAGGTAAATATCACGAATAGGAACGCGACGAGCGCAAAGTATGCCGAATGCCGTCCCTTCCACCCGTATGCTATACGCGAATGAAGAAAGCCGGCGTAGGTAAGCCACGCTACAAGCGCGCCGACCTCTTTTGCATCCCATCCCCAATACCGTCCCCACGATTCGTTTGCCCAAACAGCGCCGGTCATTAGCAGCAGAGCAAGTCCTGCGAATGCGACGCCCGCGAGTTTGTACATCAGTCCGTCGAGTTTCTCGCTCGCCGGGAGCGCCTCACGGATCCTCTCGGTTTTAAAGCTGAAGAGTACGACAAAGAACGTCCCGGCGAACCCGGTGATCAACGCCGCAAGCTCGACCGGATTGGCATTCAAGCTTAAGTGAAGCTGAGAACCGTTCTGCTGGACCCATTCGCTCGACATTTGAACTAGTTGCGGCGCCGGAATTTGATTTATCTGGGCCTGCGGCACGCTCTCCTGCTGCAGCATCCAGACGGCAAACCTTTCGTACTGCGCCGGATTTATTTGGGCAAGAACGTCTTTGACCGTCTTGATCTGATAAACCAACATTCCAATACCTGCCGCCTGGATGACAAGAGCCGAGCGCAATAACCAGTGACCGGCTCTCCGTATTTGTTCGTCGGGACTGTTTATGTCCTTTGCGAATGCGATCGCCGCAGCCACAAGCAACGCAGTTGCCCCGACTATGAACCAGCCAACGTATGGAACGTCGGCGCGGAGGGCAAGAGAAAGACGCGAGCCTCCGGCAAAGGTCGACGCTGTATATATGCCGAAGGTGCTCAGCGAAAACACGCTGAACTTGCTGATCGTCGCGAATACCGCAAGCGAAAAGATCGTCGTCCATATCGCCATCTTCTCGACCTTGACCCCATCTTTTAGCAGGTAAAGAACTGCGACCGCGAAACAAACAAGCGCGATCCCGTAGCTTAGCGATGCGATCCCGACGTGGATCGGTCGCCAATACGAATCGAGCACGGGCGGAAGGTCGATAAACTCGCTTCCGATGAAGCGCGCCAGAACGAGAATGATCGCGGCGAGGGGAAGCGACAATGCCGCGACGAATCTAAAATGCTTTCGCCTCATTATCAGCAGCGTAGTAATGCCGGCACCGAACGCGAAGGCAAGACTCAGATCATATAGATTCGCGAACGGCACATAGCGGAAAACCCATGGCATATCCCCCGCAGTTCGTCCCTGGCCGATAAAGATATCGAGCTCGCGGTCGTATGCTGCGACCCAGCGGACGAGCCAGCTTGAGAGATTAAAAAAAACACCGAGCGTCGCGGCCCACAAACCCAGTTGCTCCGCAAATCTGAACGGTGCGTAGAAGTTCGTTAAATAAAAGACAGCTGCGATCAGGTACGATGCCAAAGCAAGCATCATCAAAGCGCCGTCGGAAATAAAGCGCTCTCCGCCGAAACTCATACGTGCAAGGACAAGCAGAAGTGACCCGCCAAGTGCTATCACGGCAGGAAGAAACGAGCTGAATGTTTCGAGACCGGTATAACCGTTGTCATCCGCAGTTACCAGCGGGTGCTCTAGAACTTCCTGATTCATATTGTCTCCTCTTTGGCTGTTGCCCGGAGCTTCGCGGCAAAGCGGCGAAACTTTTCTTCAAAAGCATTCTGGCTTCGGTTCGTGTTGCCTGCGGTGATGATCGAATGTCCGCCTCCTTCGTTTTTCTCCACAACAACCCAGACGCGTTGGTGCGAAAAGAAAAACACGGCGACCAAGGTGAAAAACAGAAGAGTGAATCCAACATAGACGACGTTCGATCCGGGATCTCGTTGCACGGAGAGAATGTGCCGGTCCGAGACTTTCTCAAAGTCCGCCAGCCGGTACGTATAACCCGCGACAGGCTTTCCCGCGATCGGAATATTCGCCATCTTCGGACCCAATGCGTAGGCCGTTTGCATCAACCCGCCAGGGGGAACAACCTGAAGTACCGCGGCCGGATTCGGATAGGCACTAGTGTCTTCGTTCGGATTTTCCGGGCCAATTTTGAAATTTCCGCGAAACTCGGAAAACCTGATCAAGGTTCCGTCGGGGAGTGTGGCGGCTCCGTCTCGCGCGATCGTCACCTCTTGTGGAGCCGATCCGTCGGCCGGTGTCACGGCAATCGTGATATTTCGCGCACGGCCCGTCGATACAAAGCTCGCTTGGAAAAAACGATAGCCGCGGTAATCGAACGGGCGATTCATTTGGGCGAGGC
This sequence comes from Acidobacteriota bacterium, assembly GCA_040006435.1. Lineage (GTDB taxonomy): Bacteria > Acidobacteriota > Blastocatellia > Pyrinomonadales > Pyrinomonadaceae > OLB17. The sequence continues at coordinate 619 of JBDTWZ010000008.1, read as the reverse complement.
CCGAATGTGTTTCGCCGTCTTCGCTGATAGTAAAACGGGTTATCCAATCGAGCGTATTTGCCGCCGCAAGTGGACCTTCTTTTCGTATCAACTTCTGTTCGATGTCGGTAAAAGTAACTTCGAACGGAAGTTGTTTCGTGACCTCGCTGACGCGGTCGAGATTGACGACCGTTTCGCGAATAAGATTTGAAGATTCGCCGGGCGCGAGCGGCAAGTTGCCGGTCGTCCCGAACTGCGCGGTGAGAAACCCGCCGAGAAAGATCGTCAACAGCGCAACGTGCACGGCATACGCGCCGAGCCGATTCCAAACGCCGGACTGAGCGAGAAGGTAAGTTCGCCCGCCTTTCTCCGCGACGCGAACTTTCCGCCACCCGAAGTTCTTCAGTAGCGACTTCGCCGTTGCGACGAACTTGTCCTGAGGGCCCTGCACTTCAAAGCTCGCAGATTGTTTCTGCTCCTTTAGCCAGCGGAAAGGAACCACGACTTGCGGCTTCGAAACAAACTTCCACGTTTTCGGAAACCGATCGATCGACGCAAGAATAATGTTCAGCGAGAGTAGGCAGAGCAGGGCGTTGAAATACCAAACATGATAGATATTAAAAACCCCGAGCTTGCCGTA
>JBDTWZ010000007.1:0-36751 GCA_040006435.1 Acidobacteriota bacterium | reverse complement strand
GCGGAAAGCGGAAAGCGGAAGGCAGAAGGCAGAGGGCAGAGGGCAGAAGGCAGAGGGCAGGAGGCAGGAGGCAGAAGGCAAACCGAAAAAAATAAAGGTTGGGGAGAAGGAAGAATGCAAAAAAATGAAAGGACATCGAGACCTAATTGTCTTTCAGTTATCCTACTCTCTCGCGATGGACATATTTAACCTTTCGAAAAAATTTCCGAAAGAAGAAATCTATTCTCTAACTGATCAGATACGCCGATCTTCGCGCAGTGTCGCGGTGAATATTGCTGAAGCGTTCAGGAAGCGGCGGTATCCGAAAATGTTCGTGAACAAGCTCTCGGACTCTGACGCCGAGGCGACGGAAACACAGGTTTGGTTGGATTTCGCATTCGACTCCGGGTATCTTCTACGCGACGATCACGACAGACTCGTTTCGAAGTATGAGGAGGTAGGTCGAATGCTCGGAAGCATGATGCGAAGTCCGGAAAGGTTTGTTCCAACTTCGGGACGTTAGTAGCAGTGGTTCTGCCTTCTGCTTTCTGCTTTCTGCCTTCTTCCTTCTTCAAATGCCTAATTTCAAGAGACTCACGCTCCCCGATCTCATACTTAACCGCCGCGGTACGGTGACGTTTCGTTTCATTCTCGGTATCTTCGGGATCGCACTCCGCTTCTTTTTCCGGCGCATCGAGACGGTCAACGCCGATGTCGTTCCGCGCGGGACCGGCGTTATATTCGTCCTCAATCATCCGAACGGATTGATCGATCCGGCGCTTGTCTTCGTCGCCCTGCCACGGAAGATCTCGTTCCTTGCCAAGTCTACGCTTTTTAGAATGCCGGTCATTTCGTTTTTGCTTCGCACGGTCGAGGCTTTGCCGCTCTACCGAAAGATAGACGCCGGCGAGGATGTTTCAAAAAATCAAAAGACATTCGAGCTGAGCCGCGAGATGCTTGCACGGGGCGGATCGATCGCGCTTTTTCCCGAAGGCATTTCGCACAACTCTCCGAAACTGCTTCCGATGAAAACCGGTGCGGCGCGGATCGCGCTCGGTGCGGCGGCTCCGGGAAATGAGTCGATCGAGGTGAAGATCGTTCCGGTCGGGCTTTATTACACCAGCAAGACGACATTTCGCAGCGAAGCTCTTCTGCATTTCGGCGAGCCGTTTACCGTGCCTCAAATCGAATTGGATGATGACGGCCAACCGCCGCGTGACGCGGTGAGGGAATTGACGGAAAGGATCGAACGCGAGCTTCGTGATGTGACGCTTAACGCAGAGAGCGAGGCCGAGCTTCACACCGCGCGAATTGCTGAGCAGATTTTTGCATCGACCGCGGAGAATGAAAATCTTGGTGAGAAGCTAGACTTTCTAAAGAACTACGTCGGAGAAGGCGGCGGTGAAAAAGTGTCGGCCGCCGATGCCGAACTTGCTGAGCGGCTGCGTTCTTACGACGTCCGGCTCGTTTCGTTTGGTATCGAGCCGCAGCACCTTTCGCTCGCCGAGCTCACTCAGGGTTTCGTCGTGTATCGGGCATTCGTCCAGACGTGGGTCCTTGTATTGCTCGCACCGCTCGCGCTGTTCGGAGCGATCCTTCATGCGCCCGCATATCAGCTATGCAAACTCGTCGCGTACCTCTATTCGCGTCACGGCGCGGACGACGTTGCATCGACGGTCAAGGTCCTGGCGGGCATGTTGTTTGTTCCGCTAACGTGGCTGATCGCGGCCGCGGTCTTGTACTTTCTTTCCGGTTGGCAGCTCGCAATGTTGTCGATACCGTTTTCGATCCTCTCCGGCTATGTCGCGCTTTACTCGCTCGAAGAACTACAGGAAATGCGTGGCTGGGCAAAAGCGATATGGCTATTTTTGACGAAAAAGGAAAAGTTTTTGAGACTGTTCGTCGAGCGACGGGAACTACAGGACGCACTGCGGGAATTTGATTAGTCGGTAAACCGTGAAGAGTAAATAGTGAATCGTAAATAGTGAATAGTGAATAGTGAATAGTGAATAGTGAATAGGGAGGAGACTCCCTCTTCACTATTGACGATTTACTATTCACGATTCACGATTTACTAAAACCTGACCTTCTCTTCCGCGGCCTCCGAGGCGCTGCGCGAAGTTTTCCACTCCTTTTCTGACTCGTAGAAATTAACATCGAAGCTTAGCAGGCTCTTCACCGGAATGCCGTTAAAGTGATTCGGAGCATCTTCGAATTTTGCGATCACACCACAGCCGATAACCTCGGTTCCGATATCTTTACAAAGGTCAAACGTTTCCTGGACCGCTCTTCCCGATCGCAGAATATCGTCGACTATGATCGCCGGGTAAACATCCGATTCGCTCATGTATTGACGAAACTGGCGTTTGCCTTCTTCCATTTCGGCCCAGTAGATCTGCTCGGCGCTCAATGCTTCGCGGACGCCGAACGCGACCATGATCCCACCGGGGCTCGGGCTGATCACCGAAACCTTCGGCAGCTGGCTGGCGATCGCTTTCTCCATCCGGAACAGCCGGCTCAGGCCGACCGAAAGAATGCGGGCGTTATCGTAATACCGAAACGCGAGCGGCATCTGGAAATAGTGCGAGGCGTGCTTTCCATTAGGATAAATAAAGTGGCCTTTGCGATACGCACCAGTTTTCTGCAGTATGCTCATCACCGACTCAGGCGACGGCACCAAATCAATTGCTGTGTCCATTTTAGCTCCAGGAAATTTTCTAAACAGTAGGTTCAATCTTAAACAGCGTCGGAAGGATTTTCAAATCAGGATGCCTAAGCCCGCGCGTAAGCAAGGGCGATATACAGACCCGAGGGCAAATTTCGCCGCGTGGCAGATCGCCGACTTGATTCAGGTTGAGCATATCGCCCTTGCTTACGCGCGGGCTTAGGCATCCTGCGAATTCAAAATTTCCCTGATCACAGCCTTCTGCGAATTGCTAAGCTTTGCAGGCAGCTCCTCGACATCAAACCAGCCGAGCCCGAGAATTTCACGGCTTTGGACGGACGCCTCTCCGGCCGCGTCGGCAAGGAAGAGCATTTCGATATGACGCGCCACGGTTCGGATGCGAAACATCCGTACATTAGCCAACTCCATACCTGTTTCCTCGCGTATTTCGCGCCTGATCGCATCTTCAGGCTGCTCGGCGGCGATCAGGAATCCGCCCGGCAAACCCCATCCCGAAAACGGCCGCAGCAAGTGGTTCAGCAAAAGTACTTTTCCTTCGGCGTTTACGATTACGGCCGCGGCCGAGACCGTGAATTTCTGCTGAGTTGTGCGAATGATCTTCAAACGCATCCAGGGGGGAAGTATTTTCCACGCGAACCCGATTTGCTTACTCAACATCTCTATCAGATTAGAAACCGACACGCCCGATCAGATTTGCGAATCTTTCATCGTCACGAAGACGGTCGAACATCGGTTCGACCTTCAGCAGGACAAGTAACATGTCACGGCGCTCGTACGCCTTTTCGAGATACTCGAACGCCCGGTCCTTATCGCCGAGGCCAGAATAAATAACCGCGATCGACGCCGGCGAGACGTAGGTTTTTTTCGAGCGTAATTCCAGATCTTTAGCGAGGCGGGCGGCCTCGGTCCGGTTACCGGATAGAGCGTAAGCAAAGGCAAGGGATGCAGGCTCGTCGGGACTGTCGCCTGACAGAGGTATCGCTTTTTGATATGCGGCTATCGCCGGACCGTACATTCCTTTCTGCACATAAACATTCCCAATAGCCCAATGTAAAAATCCAGAAGTGGGGTTCGTTTCGAGCAGCTTATTGTACTGTTCGATCGCCCTGTCGTAATCCCGCCGCAAATACGCTAGCTCCCCGATCCCGGCGTTTTTCTCGACGGAAAGCGGATCGAGCTTTAACGATAGCTCCATTTGAACGACTGCCTCGTCAAAGCGCTCCATCGCGGAGAGGTAATAGCCATAAGCTTGATGTGCATCGGCGTTGTTCGGATTTATCTCGATAGCGCGCCTTAATTCCTTTTCCGCACCAGCCCAATCCCAATCGTAAAAATGCCTAACCATGCCGAGAGTGGCGTGCGCCTCGGCGAGCTGATCGTCGAGCTCCAGAGCCCTCTCCGCCGCCGTCCGGGCTTTGGGATAGCCCTCATTCGGCGGGATCGCATTCCAGCCGCTGAGCCGGCTGTAAGCCTCGGCCAGACCCGCGTAAGCCGGTGCGTAGTTGGAATCCTTATCGATCGCCTGCTGAAAATAGTCGCGTCCCTTCAGGAAGTTCTCATCCGTCAGCATGTTCAGATGGAAACGGCCGAGGAGGGTGAGCCGGTAAACTTCAGGGTCCGAGCTTTGCCGGTCGCCGCGGGGCGATGCGCCGCCTGAAAGCCGCAGCTTCAGCCGCTGCGATATCGATCGGGCTATATCGTTTTGCAGCCGTTCTATGTCGGCCGATTCTCGCGTAAATTGTTCACCCCAGATGACAGAGTTATCTGTCGTGGAGATGAGCTCCGTACTGATAGACAGTTTGTTGCCGGACGAAACGATGCGGCCGATCAGGACGGCGTCAACGTTGAGTTCGCGCCCGATCTCTTTCGCGTCCGCTTCGCTTCCCCGGAATCGAAACGCGGAGTTGCGCGACATTACGCGCAGATCGGGCGATCCGGAGAGCGAGTGAATAACGCTTTCCGCGAGGCCGTCTCCGAGATACTCGAATTTAGGATCGCGGTCCTGACCGGCGAAAGGGAGGACGGCAAGCGAACGGATCTGATGTCCCGGAGCTTCGTAAACGTACCGGTAACCGAGAAACGTAAGCAGGAGAATTCCCGCCAGCGCCGCGGCAGCAAACACAATTGGACGAGAGCCGACTATGGTTTCCGCCACCGGGGGCGGCACACCTGTTATCGATGCCGCAAATTCATTTTCTGAAGACGTTTCCCCAAGCGATGCCGGCTGAATATTCGGTTCGGAAGTCTCGGTCCGGAGATCGGACGCGATGAATTTATAGCCCACGCCCGGAACTGTTATCAGAAACCTCGGCTCATCCTTCTTTTCCCCAAGACCTTTTCTAAGAGCGGAGATCTGTACGGACAGATTGGCTTCTTCGACAAATTGATCGGGCCAGACTTTTTCGAAGATCTCGTTCTTCGAAACGACCCGGCCGTTATGTTCGACAAGAAACTCGAGAAGATCGAGTGCTTTCGCATAAAGCTGCACCGGTTCGCCGCTTCGATACAGCTTGCGATGTGCTCTATCCAGCTGGAACTCTGCAAACAAGATGCGATCGTTATCCGCGCCTTCCATTGAACTTTTGGCTTTTTTGGAATCTTTTGCCGTCTATTTTGAGACTTTTGGGGACCGGCTCGGCAATCGTAATAGCGAAGCCACAGCTATTCGAGCTAGAAGCCGGATCCTCGAGTAACTCGATTCTAGCAGACACCGGCTGTAAAAGAATTTCCATAAAGGAGTAGAAAATGAACGTCAATAAAAAACACAACTTGCTCGCCGCTGCTACTGCGGTCTTTTCAGTTTTGATCGCCGGCTACGTTGGATTCGGCTCGTTGGCCGAACCGGTAAAGGCCGAAAAAAACAATGCCGTGACCGTTTCGACTGTCGCGACGGGATTGAATAACCCTCGCGGCTTGAGCTTCGGACCCGACGGCGCACTCTACGTCGCTGAAGCCGGCAGCGGCGGACCTGGGCCGTGCGGACCCGGACCAGAAGGCGATCGATGTTACGGGGAGACCGGATCGGTCAGCCGTATCGATCCTCGAACGAATGCGGCCACGCGCGTCGCATCCGCTTTGCCCTCGCTCGCAGGTCCGGATGGAAGCTTCGCGACCGGCGTTCACGACATCTCATTTCAAGGGTTGGGAAATGCATATCTCACGACCGGATTTGCGGGCGATCCAGCTGATAGAACTGCGAACTTCGGTTCAGTCGGTATGAACTTCGCGCGGCTCGCACGGATGAACGCCGCCGGAAAATTCTCCCTCGTTCAAGATCTTGGCGGTTACGAGGCCGCAAATAATCCGACCGGAGACGAGGTCGATTCGAATCCTTACGGCATCCTCGCGTTGCCGGGTCGGCAGGTTTTGACCGATGCGGGTGGTAACGCTCTAAATCAGGTTTCCGCCCGCGGCCGGATCAGCACACTCGCGACATTTCCCGACCGCATGGTTTTGGCTCCGCCGTTTCTCGAGCTTCCTCCGGGAACTCTCATTCCGATGGATGCCGTGCCGACATCGGTCGCTCAAGGACCAGACGGAGCGTTCTACGTCGGACAGCTTACGGGATTTCCATTTCCTGTGGGTGACGCGAACGTCTATCGCGTTCCGGAAGACGGCGGCGCTGCTGCGATTCATGCAGGTGGATTTACCGCGGTGATCGATGTTGCGTTCGGTCACGACGGGTCCATGTATGTCGTCGAGATTGCAAAGAACGGCCTGCTTGCGGCGTTCATCGACGGCGATTGGACGGGCGCCCTGATCAGGATCGCTCCGGACGGGACACGGACCGAGATCGCTCCGGGCACACTCACAGCTCCGGGCGGTGTTGCAGTCGGAAGCGACGGCGCGCTTTATGTGACCAACAACAGCATCTTCAGCGGAACCGGTGAGGTTGTTCGGATCGAACAATGAAGCAGATGAAAATGAATCATACAAATCGCTTTCTGATCGCAGTGACCGCGACGATCCTCGCCGCGGTCGCAGCCGTCGGGCAATCCGTGACCACGCCGAAGCACCGGATAATTCCGATCCGCCCGATGACCGGCGATGTCGAAATTCTCTATGGCGATCCCGACAAGGTTGGCGAGCCGTTCGTGATTCGCATCCGCGAACTTGCCGGCGGAATGATCCCACCGCACCGTCACCCGGTCGACGAACATATCACCGTCGTGCAAGGCACAGTTTATTTCGCGGTGGGAGACGAGTTTGACCGGGCGGTACTTCGAGAAATGAAGGCGGGCAGCTACGCCTTCATCCCGAAGGGAAGCGTGATGTTCGGCTACACGCCCGATGCCGCGATCGTCCAGGTTCACGGTATCGGCCCGTTTCATATCGACTGGCGTTCGGCCAGCGGCTGGCGGAGCGATCTCAAGACTCTCGACAGCCCGGATGCCGCCGCAATTTTCAAATTCAAGCGGGGTGAACGCGTCGTAACGGTTCGCGGCGCAGGTCGCATCAGGCAGGCTTACGATTCCGGCGAAGTTATCGGTTACGAGATCGATGGCGAAGACGGCACTCTTTTCATCGCCGAGGAATGTGAGATCAGAGACGCGAACGGTAAGAGCCATAATGACGGCGCAAACGGTTCGAGCAAAAAGTGTTTCAGCAAAGGGACCGGCCCTCGATCAGCCCGGCTGAAGGACAAGCACGCAGAGCACCGAGAGTAAGGAATAAGGAAATGAAAGACTAGAAAAATACCGCCGGAAACGTCTTTGCAACGTAAAAAAAAGGGAGCGTGAAAGCGCTCCCTTTTTCTGTGTCAACCGCAAAGTATTTCTACTTCAACGATGCGTCATCTACGCGGAACGTCGTCGCAAGCGAGCCGTCCGTCGTCGAACGGAACTGCACTCTTACAGTCTGTCCCTTGTAAGCCGCGAGACTTAGCGACTTTTGCGAATACACTCCAGCCGTTCCCTTGTTCAAGTTGCTATACGTCGCGGGTGTCGCCAGCAGCGTCCCGGCCGTATTGCGGACCTCGACGAACAACTTGTCGTATTGCGTTGTCGTCGTTGTTTCACTGGACGTCACATTCAGCCAGAACGTGAGCGTGCCGGTCGCAGTCGACGGGATCGTCACTTGCTGGTACGACTGTCCGGAGACGCTGTTGTTCACGCCGAAGTAGATATAGCCGGTTCCGCCGTGGGGGTAATTTCCGTTGGCGATGTAGAAGTAACCGGTTCCTGAACCAACCCACGGCGAAGCACTGCCTTCGAATCCGCCGTTGACCAGCAATTCACTTCCGCCGCCGGGCGTCGGTGTAGGCGTCGGCGGGGGACCCGGACAGGATCCGACACCGACCGCACACCATGTCGTAGCGATCGTGTTGTATTGGGTGCTTGCGGATCCGAACAGGTCAGTCGCGGCATTCAGGGTAGCTGTTCTGGCACCTGAAAAATTCGTGCTCGACGTCATGTACACCGTCAATGCCCGGTACCAGATCTTCGCGGCATCCGTTGAGCCCATTCCGGTCACGGTGACGCCACTAAGGTGATGGGTCCCACCGGCGACCGCAAGATAGAACGCCTTGTTGCCGATACCCGAATTGATGTGCACACCGCCCGAGTCTGCCGTTCCGGTGTAGCGCTCAGAATAGTGGTCCGGATCGTCATCCGCGGTATAACCGCCGTTGCCCGCGAGGTGCGGATTATCCATATAGCGAAGCGCGTCGCCCGCTGTTGCCGGCGTATACGCTTGCTCGCCGATCTTCCAGGTATCGCCGTTGACCACGCCGCCGCGAGCATACGATTCGACCATCGATCCGAACACGTCCGACATCGATTCGTTCAGTGCACCCGACTCGTTCGAGTAAGTCAGGTTGGCGGTGAATTGGGTTACACCGTGCGTCATCTCGTGGCCGGCGATGTCGAGCGTCACCAGCGGCGAGAACGATGTTCCGTTGCCGTCGCCGTATGTCATCTGGTTGTTATACCAGAACGCGTTATTGTAATTGCTTCCAAAGTGGACGCGTGAAACGACGAGTGCAACCCCGCCGACCGCCGAGGTCGTCGTACCGGGGCCATTGGAGCCATTGATGCCGTTGCGGCCGTGCACGTTCTTGAAATAATCGTACGTCCAACGCGCTCCGTAATGTGCATCGACGCCGGCCCGCTCATTCGTCGCGCTCCAGATATCGTCGGTGCCTGTGTAACGTGACTGCGTTCCGCCGGTTCCGGTTGTCGTATTGCCGGTGTTGTTCATATTGAACGTTCCCTGCCGGCGGATGGTCGGATCTTCCATGTAATACGTGCCGCCCGACGAACTGGTATCGATCGTCACGGTCCCGCTATATAGCGAATCTCCGGAGCCCGTCTGGAGATTGTTGTATTCGAAAACCTTTTCTCCGGTGTGAGCGTCGATAAAGATGACCGGGATCGCGGTTTCTGCGGTTCCGTCAAGGCGGGGCATTTCGACACGATAGGCGAGGTGATCGCGATCTTCACCTCTGTAGATGTAAAGCTCGACACGCGGCACTTCGGTGATAAAGCGAGAGCCGCGGTACATGCGTTTCGCGGCAAAGAGGGCATCCTCCGCCGAAAGGTTCGGTTTGGTCTCGATCGCGATGCCTTCTTTAAGATCATCGGTGATCAGTGAAAGAGCCGCATCCGATCCGAGATGGACGATAGCCTCGCCTTCCCAAACCGGTACGCCCCCGACGTACTGCTGGACGTGCGTATGTGCCATCTTCAAGTCGTCGATCTCGACGCGTTTGACGGCATATTCGTCGGGATTCCCGATCGCACGCTGTGTCGCGCGGTCACGGAGGATTCCCATGCTGATTTGTTTGGCTAGCTCACGTTCGCCGTCGCTGCCGCTGTTGAATACGGTCTTGCTGGCCCCTGTATGCCGCGATACGATTCCAAAAACAAAAAGTACCGTCGCGAAAACTGCAAAAATACTTAAGAGTTTCTTCACGCTTTCTAGTCTCCTATTGGGATTTATTCTTTGCCGATAAAAATATCAAGCCGTATAAATAAATGCAGAAGATCCCGCAAAAAGACCGACGCTAGGAGATAAAGACGTGCGTTTCCTGTGTCGTGAAGAACAGATTAAAGACCCTATAGAACTCTGTCGGGGGTTGAGTACAGCAACAGAGTTTAGTCCGAGCGAAAACGCCTTGTCAAGGCATAATTTGCAGATACGATGGCGGCTATAAAATTTCCCTATACAGCGAGATCCGGAGACATATTTTCATGGGCGACCGTGTCCGAATTCCACCGTGTTCGAAACGGGATCTACCACCGCAATGGTCAGCTAATTTCGCTGCTGACCGACTTTGGCCGCATCAATCCTTGCTATCCGGATCTTCACGGCGAAACCGCCGACACTATTCTCTACACGGGCTCGGGCCGTCGTGGTGATCAAAAACTCGACGCGGCAAACCGAGCGTTGCTCGACGCCGTCGACGGCGCGGTCGCGGTCCCGCTCTTCAACAAATTGTCCATCGGCCGTTGGGAGTTTCTCGGCTTTTGGCGCGTCCGCGACGGGCGATATGTTTTCGACGAAAAACAGAATAGAATGTTGTGGAAATTCACTCTACAGCAGAGTCGCATGACCGACAAAAATTCTTAAGGAGATCGTCGCAATGTCTTTTTGCAGGCTTATTTTTCTTGTCGCCCTTTTTCTTGGTTCAATTTCCGTTGGGACATCCCAGACTGTCTGGACACCGGAAGTCCAGGTCAAGACCCGAGCGCTCGGCACCCCGCGAATTTCGCCTGACGGTCGGCGGGTTGTCTATACAATCAACGACGCTGTTATGACGGCGGACAAAAGCGAATTCGTTACGCAGATCTGGATGGCATCGTCCGACGGAAAGGAAAGCTACCAGCTCACGTTCAACGACAAATCATCGACCAACCCGAAATGGTCGCCGGATGGGAACTGGATCGCTTTTACCTCTAATCGCAAAGACAACAAGAACAATCTTTACGTCCTTCGTGTGACCGGCGGCGAGGCTGACCAGATCACTGATCTGAAAAGCAGCATCGCCGATTTTGACTGGTCACCGGACGGCAGAATGATCGCTTACTCATCACCGGACGCTAAGTCCGAAGATGAAGACAAAAACGATAAGGGCAAAAATGATTTTCGGTGGGTGGATGAGAACCAGAAACTGGCGCGGCTGTACGTTATCCCGGTTGCGAAGGACGGGAACGGAAAGCGGGAGGCTCGAAAGCTGACAAGCGATGACCGTCATGTCAACAGTTTTAACTGGTCGCCCGATGGAACGAAGATCGTATTCAGCCACGTGAAATCACCGGTCGCGGATGTTTGGCCGTCATCCGATGTCGCGATAGTCGAGGTGGCAGATGCAAAAGTGACGCCGTTCGCGACGACCGAAGCGGCGGAAGGCTCGCCCGTTTACTCGCCTGACGGCAAATGGATAGCGATGTTTGTCAGTGATCTGCCCGTCCGCTGGGCGCAGAGCAATCGGATCGCGGTCTATCCGGCCGCCGGCGGTACGCCGAAATTAATGACGCTGTCATATGACGGCCAGCCGCAAATCGTGGCGTGGTCGCCCGATGGCGCGAAGATAATATTTAGCGAAGCCAAGGGAACCGGAACGTCCATCTATGAAGCAGCGGTCGCGACCGGGAAAATTGCGGAGATCAAATATTCGAATTCGGTAATCTCCGCGGTCGATATGGCTAAAGACGGTAGTGTCAGTGTGTTTGTTATTCAGTCGAGCGAGAAACCTCCCGAGGTCGCGGTGATAAGAACCGGCGAGGAAAAGTTGACTCAGATCTCGTATGCGAACACCGAATTGACAAAGATGCCGTTCGGCAAGACCGAAGTGATCAAATGGAAGAGCACCGACGGCCGCGAGATCGAAGGCCTGTTGACGTATCCGGTCGGGTATACGGCCGGCACAAAAGTTCCCTTGATCCTAAACGTCCACGGGGGGCCCGCCGGCGTTTTCCAACAGTCGTACATCGGCGGCCGCGGATCATACCCCATCGCCACATTTTCATCGAAGGGCTATGCGATACTTCGGCCTAATCCGCGCGGCTCATCGGGATACGGGACTGAATTTCGGCGTGCAAATATTAAGGACTGGGGCGGGATGGATTATCAGGATCTGATGACCGGCGTCGACAAGGTCATCGCGATGGGTGTTGCCGATCCCGAACGCCTCGGCGTCATGGGTTGGAGCTATGGCGGATATATGACATCGACGATCATCACAAAAACGAAACGCTTCAAGGCCGCGTCGGCCGGAGCTCCGGTGACGAATCTGATGAGCTTTAACGGAACGGCTGATATTCCATCGTTCGTGCCGGATTATTTCGGCGGGCAGTCGTGGGAAAATCCGGAAGTCTATGTTAAACACTCCGCCATGTTCAACATTAAGGGCGTGACCACGCCGACTATGATCCAGCATGGCGACGCGGACGTTCGCGTGCCGATCTCGCAGGGTTACGAGCTATACAACGCGCTCAAGGCCCAAGGCGTACCGACGCGTATGATCGTTCTTCCGCGTCAGCCGCACGGCCCGAACGAGCCGAAGATGCAGATGGCCGCCATGCAAAGCAATCTGGATTGGTTTGAGAAGTATTTGAAGTAAAGTCCGGACGGTTCCTGGCCCAACTCGCGTACGCGAGTGGCAGCATAAAGCCCCGGGCGTAAGCCCGGGGATCGAGGTAACCGGCGCATCGAGCTCGCGTCGCGAGCGGCAGCCGAGAATCACTCAATCTTTCGCTCGCTGCGCGAGCTTTGCCGTCCGGTATATTTCCACCCCGGGCTTACGCCCGGGGCTTTATGCTCCCGCCCGCATACGCGGGCTTAACATCCTATGATCGACATCCGCGCTGCCATCGATTCCGACCGGCGCGCCGTCAGCACACGAAACACGAAACACACGAAAAAAGAAATAGCGGAGACGTTACTTCTCACCCAGTTCAACCGCGCGCTTGTAGGCGGCGTACACGGCTTTTGAAAGAACGGTCCGCAGCGTGCCTTTTTCCATTTGATAAATTGCTTCGGCGCTCGTGCCGCCCGGCGATGTCACCATATTGCGGAGCTCCGCCGGATGCTTGTGCGACGCCATCGCAAACTTCACCGAACCGAGCATCGTTTCCTGGACTAGTTCTTTCGCCATATCGCGCGAAAATCCGAGGTGCACGCCAGCGTCCGTGAGAGCTTCCATGACCATGAAAATGTACGTCGGGCCGGTAGCGCTCAGGCTGGTGGCCATGTCGATCATGTTTTCGGTCTCGACATAAAGCTCTTTGCCGAGAGCTCCGAGAAGTCCACGGACACGCGAACGGTGGTCGTCGCCGACTGCCTCGCCGCACGTCCAGGCGGTGATCCCGGCACCGATCTGCGACGGCGTATTTGGCATCGCGCGAACGACGCGATCCGTGCCGAGCTCGCGAGAGATAGTCTCGATCTTTGCTCCGGCAACGATCGAGATCACCAGAGCGTCTTTGGCAATGGAGTCTTTAAGATCGCTCAGGACGTGCGATATTCGCTGCGGCTTTACGGCTAGCACAACCACAGAACTCTTTCCGCCGCGGACAAACGCCGCAGCTTCGGCGTTCGACTCGAGCACCGCGATCCCGAATTTCTCCGACAGCTCGCGCCGCCGAGCTTCTCGCGGATGGCTGCCGATCACCTGCTCAGCCGTGACGAGACCCTGACCCATCAAGCCCGCGATCATCGATTCGGCCATCACGCCGCAACCGATAAACGCGAACCGTGTGTTTTCTAACTCGTCGGCCATAAACTGCTTTGGTAAACTCCGAGCGTTCGTGCAAAATACGTGTTAACGTCACCGATTTAATCATTTATGACTATCGACCAACAACTCGCATTCCTGAAAAAGGGAGCTGTCGACCTGATCCGCGAGGAAGACCTGAAAAAAAAGCTCGAGCGGTCGGCAAAGACCGGCAAGCCTTTGCGTGTAAAGCTCGGGCTCGATCCGACGGCTCCGGATATTCATATCGGTCACACGGTTGTGATCAGAAAGCTGCGCGCATTCCAGGATCTTGGGCACACAGTGATCTTCCTGATCGGCGACTTCACGGGGATGATCGGCGACCCGTCCGGGAAGAACGTCACGCGTCCGCCCTTGTCACGAGATGAGATCGACGCCAACGCCGAAACTTATAAGGCCCAGATGTTTCGTTTGCTCGATCCGGACAAGACCGAGGTCCGCTTCAACGGCGAGTGGATGGACAAGTTTACGGCGGCGGATTTTGTAAAGTTGACCGCGAAAACAACGGTCAAGCAGATACTCGAACGAGACGATTTCACAAAACGCATGGCCGAAGCGAAACCGATCTCGCTTCATGAGCTGCTTTATCCGCTGGTTCAAGGTTACGATTCTGTCGCTCTTAACTCCGACGTAGAACTCGGCGGCACTGATCAGAAATTCAACCTTTTGATGGGCCGGAACCTGCAGCGCGAATTCGACCAGGAGCCGCAAGTCATCATCACGACGCCTTTGCTCGAGGGGCTCGACGGCGTGAACAAGATGTCAAAGTCTCTGAACAACTACATCGGTATCGAAGAAACGCCCGATCAGATGTTTGGAAAGATCATGTCGATCTCCGACGATCTGATGTGGAGATATTACGAACTGCTTACGGATACGACGGTCGATGACATCAACGTGCTGAAATTCAAGTGTGAATCGGGAGGTGAGAATCCGCGCGATCTGAAAGTTGCGCTTGCGAAATCTGTCATCGCGGATTTTCACTCGAACGAGTCAGCGGAGAAGGCTGAAGAAGAATTCAACCGTCGATTTGTGAAGAAAGAAATTCCGGATGAGATCGAGGAGAGAAAGGTTTCAGCCGGATCGTACGCCCTGGCGCAGTTATTGTCGGATGTCGGAATGGTGGGATCCAAAGGCGAAGCCCGCCGGCTGGTCCAGCAAGGCGGAGTGAAGGTGGACGGCGAGAAGGTGGAGCAAGCAAATCAAAATGTGGTGATCGATTCGAAAGGAGTTCTTATCCAAGTCGGTAAGCTGAAATTTTTGAAAGTAAAGGGGGACGTATAGGTTCGGTGTCAGCTGAGAGCGGGGGCAAGCCCGCCTTCCGGACTTGCAAATGTGACCGGCGCGCGAAGTTACTCAAACTTGAAGTCTAACCTCGAACTGTGACTACAGTCGCAGGTCCGGAAGGCGGGCTTGCCCCCGCTCCTCGTGCAGGTCCCGGATGTCCCGGTTGTACTGGCAGACTAGACTCACTCGTCCTCAATAATTATCTCCTGATACTGAGTTCGGCGAAAACGCGAGATAGGTATCAGCGCGTCGGTCGGGCTCGTTGCACCGGCCGGTCGTGAAAATTCGTCCGCGTGATTTTTCAAATACTCGAAAAAGCGTTCGAACTCTCGCTGCATCGAATCCATCTTTTCGCGCATGTTCAGGATGATTTCGACACCCGCGAGATTGACCCCCAGGTCGCGTGTCAGAGCAAGGACCACTTCAAGACGCTCGAGGTCCGAATCCTCATACAATCGCGTGTTGCCGACCGAACGCGACGGCTTTAGCAAACCTTCGCGTTCGTACAGCCGCAGCGTCTGCGGATGTATGTCGTATAGCTCCGCAACTGCGCTGATCGTATAAGTTTTGATCTTTCGTTTCATCGGTCGGAAATCAGAAATCAGAAGTCAGAAGTCAGAAGTCAGAAGTCAGAAATCAGAAGTCAGAAGTCAGAAGTCAGAAGTCAGAAGTCAGAAGTCAGAAGTCAGAACCCGGACTTCTTACTATCAATTCTCAAATATCAATTATCAACTGCTAGTCCAGTCCCATCACCTTTCGAGGCTTTTCGCCGTTCAGTTTTTCGAACTGTCTCAGGACTTCCTTTGTCTCCTCCGAAATTACTTTGGGAAGCGAGATCTTCACTTCAATAAACTCGTCGCCGCGGAGTTTCGGATTACGGAGGCTCGGAAAACCGCGTTCGCGGAGACGGAACTTTTGTCCCGACTCGGTGCCCGCCGGAATTTTCAGTTGAGCTTTTCCTTCGACTGTCGGCACTTCGATCTTCGCGCCGAGCGCCGCCTCGGGCACGGTGATCGGAACTGTGACGTAAACGTTATCGCCGCGGCGCTCAAGGAACTTGTGCCGGCCGACATTCGTCAGAATATACAAGTCGCCGGGTTCTGCGCCCAGGCGGCCGCCATGCCCTTTCTTCGGGATTCGCACGCGCGAACCCGTATCGACACCCGCCGGGATCCGGATTTTTACTTGTTCCGTCTTCGGCGTCGTGCCTTTGCCGTTACACAGCGAGCACGGAGACCGACGTCGTCCCGTACCTTCGCAATCGGGACACGGCTGCGAAAACTGAAGGCGTCCACCGGTTCGCATGACCTGACCTGTGCCCTTGCACGTCGTACAAGTTACGACAGGTCCGCCCGTATCGCCTGCACCCTGACAACGCGAGCATTGCTCGCTGCGATTGACCGTAATGTTGGTCATCATGCCCGTGAACGCCTCTTCAAAACTGAGTGCAAGAGGAATTTCGACATCGCGTCCTTTTTTTGGGAGAGGCCGCGGCGGTTCTGGTTCGCTCCGCGGTCCGGCGCCGCCGCCGCCACCGAACAGATCCGAAAAAATATCACGAAAACTTGAGCTTCCACCGGACGTCTGTCCACTTGAAAAATCGAAGCCGGAAAAATCGAAACCCGCCGCTCCACCACCGGCCGAAGCTCCGGCTCCGGCGCCGTACGGCGAATCGGGATCGAGATTGTCGTTGTAATATCCAAATCGGTCGAAAACTTTACGCTTCTTTTCGTCCGACAATACGTCGTAAGCTTCCTGTACCTCTTTGAACTTTTCTTCCGATGCCTTGTCGTTTGGATTCACGTCGGGGTGAAACTTGCGCGCCAGCCGGCGATACGATTTTTTTATCTCGTCCGCTTTCGCGTCTTTCTTGACGCCGAGTATTTGGTAGTAATCCTTCTTGGCCATTTTGAATTAGGGACAAGTGACGAGGGACAAGGGACGAGAGACAGGGACGAGAGGGTAACCCCATCCCTTGTCCCTTGTCTCTTGTCCCTTCTTGTTACTTCTTTTCTTCGTCTTCGACGTCAACGTATTCGGCGTCGATCACGTTGTCGTCAGTTGAGCCCGCCGAGCCACCATCACCTTCCGCTCCGGCACTTGCCGACGAGGCCTGCTCGCCTGTCGCTTCATCGCCGGCGGCCGCTCCGGCCTGGCTGTACAACACCTCAGCCAATTTGTGAGATGCCGTCTGCAGACGTTCGAACGCATTGTTCATCGTGTCCACGTCATTTCCGGCCAACGCTGTCTTCGATTCGGAGATCGCGGTTTCGATCTCTTCGTTGCCGGCCGCGTCGAGCTTGTCCTTATTCTCGCCGAACGTTTTCTCGACACTGTAAACCAATCCGTCGAGACGGTTGCGAGCTTCGATCTCGCCTTTCTTTTTCTCGTCTTCGCCGGCGTGAGACTCTGCGTCCTTCATCATCTTGTCGATCTCTTCTTTCGACAAACCCGACGTAGCAGTGATCGTGATCTTTTGCTCACGGCCCGTGCCGACATCCTTCGCCGAGACGTTGACTATGCCGTTGGCGTCGATGTCGAACGTGACCTCAACCTGCGGAACACCGCGGGGTGCAGGTGGGATCCCGACAAGATGAAATTTGCCGAGCGTCTTGTTGTCACCTGCCATCGGGCGTTCGCCCTGCAGCACGTGGACCTCGACGGACGTTTGATTGTCCGAGGCAGTCGAGAATATCTCGCTCTTGCGTGTCGGTATTGTCGTGTTGCGCGAGATCATCTGCGTCATTACGCCGCCAAGAGTCTCGATCCCAAGGGTGAGCGGCGTAACGTCGAGAAGCAGAATGTCAGTCTTCTCGCCGCCAAGCACGCCGGCCTGAACCGCCGCGCCAAGTGCAACTACTTCGTCAGGGTTCACAGACTTGTTCGGCTCTTTGCCGAAGAAACCCTTGACCATTTCCTGAACTTTCGGAATTCGGGTCGAACCGCCCACGAGAACGATCTCTTCGATGTCCTTCGGTTCCAGGTTGGCATCCTTGATCGCCTGTTCGACCGGCGGCATCAATCGCTTTAGTAACGGCTCAACGAGCGCCTCGAACTTCGCACGCGTAAGCTTCATTACAAGGTGCTTCGGTCCCGACGCGTCCGCCGTTACAAACGGCAAGTTGATCTCGGTCTCCATCGTAGAAGAAAGCTCGACCTTCGCCTTTTCGGCCGCTTCCTTAAGACGCTGAAGAGCCATCTTGTCATTGTGCAGATCGATTCCCTGGTCTTTTTTGAATTCGTCGATGATCCATCCGACCAAAGCTTCGTCGATATCGTCGCCACCAAGGTGGGTGTCGCCGTTGGTCGACTTAACTTCGACCACGCCTTCGCCGACTTCGAGGATCGAGATGTCGAACGTACCTCCGCCGAAATCAAATACGGCGATCGTTTCGTCCTTTTTCTTATCCAGACCGTATGCCAATGCGGCGGCGGTCGGTTCATTTACGATACGCAGTACTTCGAGCCCGGCGATCTTGCCCGCGTCCTTGGTCGCCTGCCGCTGAGCATCGTTGAAGTACGCGGGAACGGTGATAACCGCCTTGTCGACTTTCGCGCCGAGATAGTCCTCAGCCGACTGCTTCAGCTTTTGAAGGACCATCGCGGATATTTCGGGCGGGCTATACTGCTTTCCCTCGGCGTCGATTCGCACGTCTCCATTCGACGCTTTTTCCACCTTGAACGGAACCTGTTTGATCTCTGCCTTAACCTCGTCGAACTTCCGGCCCATGAATCGCTTTATCGAATACAGCGTGTTCTCCGGATTGGTCACCGCCTGTCGTTTTGCGACCTGGCCAACCAGCCGATTGCCGTCCTTGGCGAAAGCGACAACCGACGGCGTCGTCCGCCCGCCTTCGCTGTTTGTAATAACGACCGGCTCACCGCCTTCCATAACGGCAACGACTGAATTAGTCGTTCCCAAGTCGATTCCAATTATTTTGCTCATCTTTCTCTCCAGTTATGTAAAATACCCAGCTCTTTCGTATAAAACCTATGACTTGAGCCAGGCGAAAGTATAATAGTTGAGTGTCTTGTTGTCAAATTCGTTTCAAGCCGGCGAGCTACTAACCCAATACAGTATTTTCTTGACGTTTGCTCCCAATTACTTAAGAATAATTAAACAGCACGCCAGGACTTTAATAAGTGAAACGCAAGCAAAAAGGGTCAGAAAGCCAGAAACCGCATTTGTCTTCAAACAATCCGCCAGCGGTTCTAACGTCCGGTGGTGAGGCTGAAATTGTCGGTCGCATGGCATCTGTTCCATCAATACTGAAGGCCGTCGCGGACCTGACGCAGATGCGATTCGTGACCATCGCGAGGGTCACCGACCATCGTTGGATCGCGTGTGCCGTGCGGGACAAGATGGAATTCGGCCTGCCTCCCGGAGGCGAACTCGAAGTCTCCACAACGCTGTGCAGTGAGATTCGCGATCACCTGAGCCCGGTCGTGATCGAAAACGCAAGCGTTGATCCGGTCTACCGCGGGCATCCGACACCGAAAAAATACGGGATAGAAAGTTACATAGCGGTTCCGATCGTTCTAAAGAGCGGCGAATTCTTCGGTACGCTCTGCGCCATTGATTCGCGGCCCGCAAGTTTATCTAACCCGGCGATCCTCGAGTCCATGCGCCTATTTGCGGAGCTCATTGCAAACGAGCTCAGCAGCGAAGGAGCGTTCGACGCCCTCATCGAAAGTGAGGCGAAGCGGCGCGAATCCGAGAACCGGATCCGAGCGGTCACCGACGCGATGCCGGGACTCATTTCGTACGTCGATAAAGAGTACCGGTATCAGTTCGTCAACCGAGCCTACTGTGATTGGGTTGGACTCGAGACCGAAGACATTATCGGGAAAACTATGCGGGATGTACTCGGGGATATCACCTTCGAGAATCTCAAGCCGCACGTCGATGAGGCGTTTACAGGAAAGCCCGAGGTCTTCGAATCTGAGATCGCCAACCGTTCAGGAGGCACACGCTCTGTTCGCACAAGTTATACACCGGATGTTTTAGACGGTGAGGTTCGCGGGATCTACGCGTTGGTTATCGACATTTCGGAAGAGAAGCTTGCCGAGGACGCGATACGACACAGCGAAGAGCGCTACAAGGCCTTTATCAAGCACAGTACTGAGGGTATTTGGCGATTTGAGCTCGAGCGCCCTATTCCGATCGACCTTTCGACCGAGGATCAGGTACAGCTTACGTACATGCATGGTTATCTGGCCGAATGCAACGATGCGATGGCGAACCAATACGGCTTTTCTTCTGCGGCTGAGATTATCGGCTCGCGGCTCTCCGACCTTTTAGTCGCCGATGATCCGAAAAACGTCGAATTCGTAAAGGCCTTCATCGAGTCGGATTACCATCTCTCCGAAGCAGAGTCTCATGAAAAACATACCGACGGAGGAGACAGATACTTTCTAAATAATTTTGTCGGAATCGTTGAGAACGGTTTCCTGGTGCGAGCGTGGGGTACCCAGCGCGACATAACCGAGACAAAGCTGGCTGGGGATGCGACCGCTCGGTTGGCTGCAATAGTCGTTTCGTCGGAAGACGCCATCATCAGTAAGGATCTGATGGGCAATATCACCAGCTGGAACGTCGGGGCGGCAAAGATGTTCGGGTACAGGGCCGAAGAGGTCGTCGGAAAACCGATCTCTCTGCTCCTGCCGCCGGACCGACTTAACGAATCAGCCGACATACTGCGAAGAATCAGACGTGAAGAAAATCTGGAGAACTTCGAAACAGTTCGACGGCGTCAAGACGGTACCGAAATCCTGGTATCGCTGACGGTGTCGCCGATCCGGAACGCCGATGGCAATGTGATCGGAGCATCGAAGATCATCCGCGACATTACCGAACGGAAACGCATCGAGGAATCGATCCATCACAATCAGGCTGTGCTGACCCTTGCGATGCAAAGCAGCCGGATGGGCGTTTGGGAGCTGGATCTCGCGACAAACACTGTTTCGTGGAGTGAGGAACTCGAGGAAATCTTCGGGCTGAAAAAGGGCGGTTTTGGTGGAACCGAAGAGCACTTTTTCCAGCTAATGCATGAGGATGACCGGGATGCGGCCTGGGACGAGGTGCGTGCTGCGATCGCAGAGCATCGGGAATACATTATCGAGTTTCGGTTTCATCACGCGGACGGAAGCATCAGGTGGATGGAAGGGCGCGGCGAGGCTGTCTATTCGCAGAAGGGCGCGTCCGTTCGACTGTACGGCGTCGGGATCGATATCACCGAACGAAAACAAGCGGAGAAAGCGCTCCGTGACAGCGAACGGCGTTTCTCTGGTTTCATGCAGCATCTGCCCGGGCTTGCGTGGATCAAAGATCTCGAAGGCCGATATGTATACGCAAATGAGTCAGCGGAAAAAGCCTTCGGTATATCGCGATCTGAACTCTATGGCCGAACCGACGAGGATGTCTTCCCGCAGAAAACTGCGGAACAGTTTCGGGCGCATGATATGCGTGCGCTTCAAAGCGGCTCGGGTATTCAGATCGCGGAATCGCTGATCGAAGAAGACGGAGAACTACATCATTCGATCGTAAGTAAATTCCCGATAATTGGTGCGGAGGGCGCCGCGGAGTTGATCGCCGGCATGGCGATCGACGTTACCGAGCAGAAGCAGGCCGAAGAGGCCTTGCGGAGATCTGAAGAGAGCTACCGAGCTCTTTTCGAATCGATCGATGAAGGATTCTGCGTTGCGGAGGTTCTCTTCGACGCGGAGGATCAGCCGATAGACTATAGATTCGAGCAGGCGAATCCAGCTTTCTATTCCCTGACTGGGTTTCCGGGGGATGCTGTGGGCCGGACGGGGCGCGAATTGGTCCCGGATCTGGAGCAGCACTGGATCGATGAGCTCGCCTCGGTTGCTCGAAGCGGTACGCCCGCACGTTTTGAGAATGCGGCTCGTGGGATGGGCCGGTGGTTCGATATATTTATTTCCCGGATCGGGGAACCCACGGGAAATCGAGTTGCGGTCGTTTTCAACAACATCACCGATCGAAAGCGGCGCGAAGCGAATCTGGCTTTTCTGGCCGACTGGCAGGCCTCGATCTCTGGCTTGCTTTCGGTTGATGAGATCGTCGAAACGTCAGGACGACTCGTGGCGGAGTACCTCGAGCTAACACACTGTGCGCTCGTGGAGATCGACGAGGCTATGGATATAGCCTTTATACTTTACGATCACGCCGCACCCGACGCACCGAATCTTTCCGGTGAGTATGCCCTCAGCGAATATCTCACTCGGGAGGAGATCGACATCCTGAATTCCGGGTTCCCGCTCGTTATCAACGATGTCGCGGATGAATCCCGATCTGACTCTACCCCGGCCCGCCTCCACGAGGTCGGCATAGGATCACTCATAAACTCGCCTTACCTGAGCAAAGGCGGTCTGAAATTTATTGTGTCCGCATCCAGCATTGTACCCCGCCACTGGAGGCCGGACGAGGTCGAGATAATGCAGGAACTCGCCTCGCGGATCTACCCGAGGATCGAGCGTGGAAGAGCGGAAGAGGCTCTCCGCCGGTCGGAGGAAAAATACCGTGCGTTATTCGACTCGATGGACGAGGCGTATTGCATCATCGAAGTCATTTTCGATGATGATAAAAAGCCCGTCGACTACCGGTTTGTCGAAATTAACTCGGCGTTTGAGCGGCAGACCGGGATGGACGATCCGACTGGACGACGGATGCTCGAATTTGTCCCCGACATCGAAAGCTACTGGCTCGAGAATTATGGACGAGTAGCGCGCACGGGCGAACCCATCCGCTTCGCAAATGAATTCAAATCACTCCACCGTTGGTTCGATGTTTACGCGTTTTGCCCGGCTGGCGCCAAGGCGAACCGCGTGGCGGTTCTGTTTACGGATATTACGAGTCGCGTTCGGGCCGAAGATGGCCTCCGCGAGAGTTTGGAATTCAATCAGGATGTCATCGATTCGATAACCTCGCACATCGCGGTACTTGACGAGACCGGCGAGATCACCATGGTAAACAAGGCCTGGGGGCAATTCGGCGTTGAGAACGGTGCGGAACGGACGATGCGTGGAATTGGCGTTGGCACAAATTATCTCGAGATCTGCAAAGCGGCGGACGGAATGCATTCGGACCGGGCGGAAGATATCTACAAGGGGATAAAGGCGGTGCTCGCACTAGAAGCCGATCATTTTTCGATGGAGTATCCGTGCTCGTCGCCTGACGCCGATCGCTGGTTCTCGATGACAGTGTCGCCCCTCGCGCGCACCGGCGGTGGAGCTGTAGTCTCACATCATGACGTGACGGAACGCCGTTTGGCGGAAGAGAAAATCCGGGAATCGGAAGCGCGTTTTCGGATGATGGCCGACAACGCGCCGGTGATGATCTGGGTCACGGATCCCACCGGATACTGCACATTCCGAAGCCAGTCATGGTACGCCTACACAGGTCAGACTCCGGAAACCGGCCTTGGTTTCGGATGGATCGACGCGGTGCACCCGGATGACCGGGCATTCGCCAAGCGCGGGTTCCTGACCGCGAACGGGAAGTGTGAGCCGCTTACGGCCGAGTATCGGTTTGCCAACGCTGAGGGCGAATATCATTGGGCGATCGATTCTGCACAGCCGCGGTTCGATGCGTCAGGAAACTATCTTGGTTATATCGGGTCGGTCGTCGACATTCATGAGAGGAAGCTCGCCGAGGAGGCCATCGTCCGAGCCGAACGACAGGCAGCTGAAGAGTATCAGGCTCTTCTGGCGCGGATCGTACCGCTCGCCGCGACTCTCGGTCGGGCGCGAGACCTGACGTCCATTTATCGCGCCGTTCGTGAATTCATTTGTGCGTCCATGACATGTTCGGGCTTTTTCGTATCCTTCTTCGAACCTGAAACTAATCTGCGTCACGCTGGATATGTCTGGGGCGAAGGTAACGAAGTCGACATTTCCGAACTTCCGAGCATGCCGCTTGACCCCGAGGGCGGGGGTGGAAACTCACGTGCTGTATTCGAAAAACGCACGGTCATTACGAACAACCTTTGGCATGAGATGAAAAAACGACCGCATGTTGTTATTCAACATAACGGGATCGATCCGATGTCGTCGCTTATCGTGCCGATGATGATCAAGGACAACGTGCTCGGCACGCTCGAGGTCCAGGCGCATCATAACGAGGCTTTCAACGACGAACACGCTGTCGCCCTCGAGATGGCCGCCAACCTTGCGGCGGTCGCGATCGAGAATGTAAGGCTGATCGAAACTGAGGCTGCGGCACGCGAGGCGGCGGAATCAGCGAATCGTGCAAAAGACGAATTCTTGTCGGTGCTTTCGCACGAACTGCGAACCCCTCTGAACGCGATGCTCGGCTGGGTGCGAATGCTGAAGGCCGGCGTACTGGATGCCGAGAATTCCGAACGTGCTCTCGAGGTCATCGAGCGAAACACGCGGCTTCAGAGCAGCTTGATCGAAGATCTTTTGGACGTGTCACGGATCATTTCGGGCAAGATGCGTATCGAAACCGAGCTTGTCGATTTTATCTCGGTTGTAAAAACGGCGTCGGAGACGATTCGGCCTCTTGTGGACGCAAAAGATGTCAGCTACATTTTCGCGCATGAGGAGGAGTCGGTATTTCTGACTGCGGACGCGGTTCGTCTGCAGCAAGTGGTATCAAATCTCCTACAAAATGCGATCAAATTTACACCGGCTGGCGGTAGCATCGAGATCTCAATCGAGCGAAGCGAGACAGATGCGGTGCTACGGGTCAAGGATACCGGTGTCGGTATCGCGCGAGATCTGTTGCCGTATATCTTCGACCGCTTCCGCCAGGCGGATGCGTCCGCCCGTCGAAGCTTCACAGGTCTTGGACTTGGGCTGACGATCGTTCGGAATATTGTCGAGCTGCACGGCGGCTCTATCGCGGTCGAGAGCTACGGGAAGGATAAAGGAACGACGATGATCCTAAGGTTCCCGCTCGCGTCGGATTTTTACGGCGGGACGGAGCCGGAGGATCAGACGACGCGGTCCGCCGCCGGGCCATTGCCGGCAAGGCGGTCCTCGTAGTAGACGATTACGCGGGAAGCCTCTTTTTGCTTGAGACGTTTTTTGAGATGAAATGGCAGATGTGACCCCGGCCCCGAGCGCGTCCGAGGCGTTGGCTGCCGGCGGTTCTTGATAGCGTCGACCAACGGTGCCTAGCGTTTCGGACGCGGACGTTTCGCTGCCGACGGCGGAGCGGCGGCACGTTTTAACTCGGCAAGGGCAAGCGTATATTCCGTAAAGCTCTTGGTCCCGTTGTCTCTTGTCCATTTGAAGTGGATCATGGCCGTGGGCCGTGCTCCGGCCAGCATCTGCATTTCGCCGATATATGTGTGCGCCTCGGTCAGCTTACCGTTGGTATCGGCGAGTCCGAGAAGCTGTGCAGAGGTAAGCTCACCGTTAAAATAGCTCAGGATGCTCGTCGTCCAGGAATCGGGTTTGACCTGTGGGAGCCATCTTTCCAAAAAGGCCTTTGCCCCCGACGCCTTATTTGCTTTTCGCAAACCGAGATACCCCACGATGATCGGGTACCCCGCATCGTCTTGGCCCGAATTCTTGAGGCCGTTCAGCTCCAGATAAGTATTCGCCTGCTCGTATGCCAAATCGCCTTTGTTCCAATAGAGGTAAGCCCAGGCTTTCAACTCGTAAGCCGCGTTATAAGTCGGTGCAAGCTCGAGAGTCTTGTCGTAATCGGCAAGGCCTTTCTCGTATTGGCCGCTTTCCACGTAGGCTCCTCCTCGATAGAAAAAAGTGTTGGCGCTGTCCGGCTTCAGCTCGAGCGACTTTGAAAAGTCGGCTATTGCTTCATCGTACCTCTCCAGGTCGGAAAACGATCGAGCTCGATTATAGAAGGTCAGAGGATCGTTGGGATCCAACCTGATAGATTCGGTAAAATCGGCGACCGCCGCAAGATCATTTCCCAGCCGCCGGTGTGCGAGCCCGCGATTATAGTATGCATTCTCCTGACCTGGTCTCAATTCAAGTGTCTTGGTGAAATCGCTGATCGCGGCTGCAGAATTTCCCAGGTGACTGTTAGTAAGACCCCGCCGGAAGAAATAAGCGTCGTCCTTCGAATCAAGGTCTATTGCCTTGTCAAAATCCGCGAGAGCTTCCTTTTCCTTCAAAAGGTTGCTGTACGCCAGGCCCCGATTGAAAAAGTAAACAGACTCGGACGGTGTAAGGGCGATGGCTTTTGTGAAGTCGGCCGCCGCCTTTTCGTATTCCGATGTCGCCATGTAGGATCTTCCCCGGTAATTGAAGGCCTCGGCATCGGTCGCATCGAGGTTGATAGACTTGATAAAGGCCGAGATCGCATCGGGGTATTTCTTGTCGTCGAAGTAACAGGAACCCAGTCCCCTGAACGCGATGGCAAGGCTCCCATCTAGTTCGGTCGATTTTTTGTAATCGGCAAGCGCGGCTGCCGGGTTCTTCTTATAGGCGTGATACACGAAGCCGCGGTTGTTGTAAGCGATCGCCAGCTTCGGATCGAGTTGGATCGCGCGGTTGAAATCGTCAAATCCCTTGTCGGTATTTCCCAGCAGTATATTGGAACGTCCGCGATTGTTGTAGGCCATCGCATTATTCGCATCCAACCGCAGAGCCTTTTCGAGGTCGCGAAGCGCGCTCTGCTGATCGCCTTTGTTACCGTATGCCATTCCTCGATTCGAGTAGACCACCGAATCATTCGGCGACAACTCGATCGCTCGTGTAAATTCCGCGATCGCCAGGTCGTAGTCCTTTTTGGCATTCGCGTCCATACCTCGCTTGTTGGAATCCTGAACGGTCTGAGCGAGCCCTGGAAAAGACAACAGCAGAAAAAAACATATCGAGCCAAATCGATGCGTGCATTTGTTCATTTGTGTAGGTTCTCCTAGGGTGGGAGGTCGCCGAAACGATAGCACCAAACGGATAGGTTGGCAATGCGATTTACACCTGCCGCCCCGGCTCGCTATCTATTCGATTGGCGAAAGCGGTCGATCGTCGGCTTCGCGCATGAGGCGAGCGACGTGGAAGACGTAATGAAATCCCGATGCGAAGGCAAGAAGAACGACGATGACGTAAGTCGTCGGGAGATAGAATCCGTAGCCGGTAACGGCGGCGAGCAGGATCATCCCGACGGCGATGACCTGGACGAGCGTGCTCAATTTTCCAAGCCACGACGGTTTGAATCCGCGAAATCCGGTCATGATATTTATCGCTCCGGCAATGGCGATGATCAGAACATCGCGTCCGATGACAGCAGCGGTTACCCAGAAGGGAACCGGCAGATGCCGGACCGCCGGCAGAATATTCGGCATCGTGAGGATTATGAATGCGGTTGTCATGAGGAGCTTGTCTGCGATCGGATCGATGATCGTGCCGAGCTCGGATTCCTGATTAAAGCGTCGGGCCAGAAATCCGTCAATACCGTCCGAGATCCCGGCGGTAACGAATATGACAAGTGCCCACGTGCTGTACCCGTAGTAAAGCAGGCTCGCAAAGACCGGGATCAGAGCCATCCGCATGAAGGTCAGCAGATTGGGAATTGTCAGGATGCTATTCATGAGAATTTGCGATTTTGGATTTTCGATTTTCGATCGCGTGGATCTACTGGTCGCACGCGTATCACACACACTTGAAATATTTCAGACCGCCGGATTTGCGAGATCGCAAATCGAAAATCGCAATTCGAAAATCATCTCGACCTCAGCTCAAGCAAACTTATCTCAGGTGGGCACTGATATCTGATGGGGAGAATAACCGTGCCGATGCCGCGTGTGATATAGATCTGTGAAGCTTTTCGCTCGTGCAGGCCGCTCGAAAGCTTTCGGCGAGGCAGCAGCCTCTTCTCGGGATCGCGCACCTTGACCTGTCCGCCGTGCGTGTGCCCGCTCAACGTAAGATCGACCCCGAGTCGGGCGGCCTGTCTAAAGATGAGCGGATTGTGAGCGAGTAGGAGTTTCATCTCATCCGGGAAAGAGCCTCTAAGGGCGGCCGCGAGGTCTGTTTTTCCAACCATGTGGTCGTCAACGCCACACAGCCAAAACGACGCATCACGAGCCTCAAAGCGGAAGCCTTCATTCACGAGCATGGTGATGCCGGTGTCGCGAAATCGTTTCACTACAAGATCTGGATCGGTCCAGTGATCGTGATTGCCAAGACAGGCGAAAGTTCCGAATTCAGACTTTAGTTTTCCCAATACCCTGGCTACCGGAGCTATGTACTTTTTCTCGTGCGAGACATAGTCACCCGTCAGGATGAACATGTCCGGCCTTAACCGATTCGCGATCTTAATCGTTCGTTCGATATGTTCCAGATTTGTGAACGGGCTGTGATGAATATCAGAAAGGTGGATGATCTTGAATCCGTCGAGCTTTTTGGGCAGGCGGTCAAGGTTGATCTCGACCCTCTCAAGCGAAAGGCTGCTCGCCTCGTCGATCGCGTTCTTTGCGATCTTCGAGACGTTTCCGGCGAATTGCCGAAACGGCTTCTCAGCCGTTACAAGCGAATTGATACGCTCGGAAATGCGTGGTCGTCTTTGTCCGGCAGTTTTCATTTATCTTTCGAATAATTCAGAAAGATTTGCTACAAATCCATCCGTGTAGAGACAGAATACCGCCCTCAACAACTAAATACCAGCAAGACAGGAGGCTCCCACATGAAGATTTCCTTACGTAGCGTCGTGTTTCACGCGACCCTCATTCTTCTTAGTTCGTTGCTCGCGAACGCACAAGATCTGGACGATGTCACCGTTTTCGGAAGGATCACCGATTCCAACAACCTTCCTATAGTGGGTGCTGCCGTAACTGCAACGCATATGCAGTCGAATGCAGAACGAATCGTGATCTCCAATGAGAATGGGTATCGCTTTATCAAGCTTAAGCCAGGCGTGTACAAACTAAGGGCCGATGCGGCCGGCTTCGGCATCAGGGAAATCGTTGGAATGGAGATGCTCTCTGGTCAGAACCTGCGGCTCGATTTCAGGCTATTCCCCGCCGAGGTCACCGCCGCGACGACCGTCACAATAACCGAGGACGATATTCCGACCGTGGACACAACGCGGATCATCGTCGGCGGAACGCTTTCTCAAAGCGAGATCGAAGAACTGCCAAACAATACGCGGAATCCGCTGGATCTTGTTCTGACGCTAGGCGGGACATCGGAAGAACAGCTTTCCACCAGCGGATTGGCCGAGGACCGATTTCAATCACCGCCGACCGCGCCTTTGGAACAGGGAAACTTTTCCTTGTCGGGCGGCGTCGCGTATTCGAATAATCTGACGATAGACGGTCTCGACAATAACGACGACCGGTCGTCACGCGACCGGTTTCGACCATCCCTTGAAGCGATCGAAGAGGTCCAGGTGATATCGAATCAATTCTCGTCCGAGTACGGGCGAGCGTCAGGCGGCCGAATCAACCTTCGAACGCGAGCCGGTTCCAATCGTTTTCGCGGTCGCGTGTTTATGTTTTTTCGCGAGGATAGTCTGAACGCAAACAGTTGGTATAACAACAGCCGTACGCCTGCTGTTGGCCGACCACCGCTGACCGATTACAATCCTGGTTTTACGTTCGGCGGACCGGTTCGGCTACCGTTTTACAACGGAAGGAACAAGACCTTTTTCTCGGTGGCCTATGAACACGACAATCTACTGGATACGACATTCATCGACACTTGGGTGCCGGTCGGCGGGAATCCGCGCTTCAGGCTACCGGTGCCGACGACTGCGACATGTCCGCCAGCCGTCGGGTCGTGCAATGACTCGAGCAGTTCTCCGGCAACGCCCATCCTTCCGTATCAAACTACTTTGGCCACGCCGAACATTAGTCATTCCTTTACAGGCCGGGTCGATCACCACTTTTCCAAGGCGAACAATTTCACGTTTGGCTTTCAATTCGGCCGCCGGCACAATCAGCGAACTACCTCTGCATCGACGACCAGGCTGGACGATGCCCTTCAGGTTCGGAACACGGCGTCCGAAGCCTACAACTTTACGGACAATCATGTTTTCGGCGCGAAGCGCGTAAATCAGATTCGCGGACAGTATTCGATCTACCAGCCGAGTTTTCAGACGAGCGATCCCTTTGGACCCGTTGTGTTGATCGGATATACAAACCCGACCGGCGGTGCCCAAACGTTGGTTGCCGGAAATTCGACGGCGGCGATCGCAGGCGACGCGACAGGCTTTCCGCAGAATCGGCGAGAGACGCGCGTCCAGATTCAAGACTCGATGAGCTACCTTGTGCGCCGACATACTCTGAAGATGGGATTCGATATCATGGATGTTCGCTCGAAAGCGATCGGCCTCGGGGACGCAACGGGCACCTTCAACTTTAACGGGGTATTGAATTTCCAGAACAACGTTCTTTCGCGCTATCGGCAGAATTTCGGCACGACTTCAGACGTGACGAACCGCTATCTGGGAGTATTCCTCAACGACGCCATGAGTTTTCGACGAGATCTGACGATCAGCGTCGGGCTTCGTTACGAACGGGAAACCGCCGTCGAAGACACGAATAACTGGGGCCCGCGATTCGGAATTGCGTGGGATCCGTTTTTTAAGAAAGGGAAAGGCGTTGTTCGTTTTGGCGCCGGCATCTTTTACAACCGAGTGCTTCTGCGCACCGTCGCCGATTCGATCCAGAACACGCGCGGGAATCAAGTCGTATTCGACACAAATTTGATTCCCTCTCTCGTTGCAACGGACAACCGGAGACGCGACGTGCTTGCGGCGATCGCCGCAAACTTTCCGGGGGCGTTCAGGTCCGTCGATGCCATCAAGAACCTTCTGGCGGCCGTCTGCCCAAACGTGACGCCTGCACCGCCAGCTCCGTGCACGACCAATCTCGGCTTTCTCTCCAGTGTGACAAGTAGCGGCAACCCACTCAGAACGGTCGACCGAGATTTGAGAATTCCTGAAAGCTATCAGTTCAACTTCGGATTTGAACGCGAAGTTCGAAGGGGCTGGATCTTCGAAGCTAATTACACATGGAACAAGACCGCGCACCTGTGGCGCGACCGAAACGGTAATGCTCCTCGGCTTCCATCCGGTTACGCCGACTGGACGGCGTGGCTTGTCGATCATCCATTCGTGTTGTCGCCGACTCGCATGTATACATTTTTTCGCGGCTCCGCGAGCGACACGAATGGCCTGCATGCAAATTCTCAAACGAGTACCACGATCTGCGGAGTCACGACCGCAAATTGTTTTGTGAATCTCAACACAACAAGTGGCTCGACCACGGCGCCACTGGTCGCCGTGCCGGGGACAAATAACAATGCGACCGGCGGGCCGATCGGTATCGCACTTGCCGCGATAAACCATCTCAGGCCCGACCCGACCCTTAAAGAAACATCGATCATAGGGTCGGCCGGAAAGGCCTTTTATCAGGGTCTGGTCCTACAGCTTCGAAGCAGAAATCGAAAACTGGGGCTTGGGTTCGGCTCCTCGTTTCGCATCAACTATACCTTTTCGAAAACTATGGACGATGGCCTTAACAATACTTCGAACGCGGAGATCAACGGAGATTTTCGACGCGAATGGGCGCGGACATTGCAGGACCGCAGACATCGGATTGCTTTCTCGGGCATATTCGAAACGCCCTGGTGGCTGGGACGACTAAGGCTCGCGCCGCTGTATCGTTGGGGCAGTTCCTCGCCGTTCAACCTGGGGGACGGAGGATCCGACCGAAATCTTGACGATCTTGGCACGGACCGCATCAATTACAGCGGCGATCTGCGTCAGTTACGCTGGCGGCGTCCGGGTTCGACTATTCCGACCGACGACTATCTCGCGCGCTTTTCACTCGCTCCCATCGGCGCAAGAAGCGGGAATCTTCCGCGTAACGCCGGGCATGGCCCGTCATTTTATACTTTTGATTTAAGCGTGACCCGGCAGTGGAAATTCGGCGAACGGCTAAAGCTGCGTCCGGTCATTCAATTTGACAACATCCTGAACGCGACCGTTTTTAATTATGGTGCGGCATTCATCGACTTCAACAACCTGACGCTCTCGAATTCCGCGACAAAAGCGAATTTTCTGGTACCGACACGCACCTACCGCCAGCGGCAGATACGCCTCGGTACGCGGCTCGACTTCTAAAAATACTGCAAAACTCCTGTAAATTCCGGCGTTGCCCGCGGGCGCCGCCGGCTTTTTTAGTGCCGCAGCCGGTGCGGGAAAATTTTGCTGACGAACAGAGCCGAATGTGATAGTTTAGTACTTGTTGAACACCATTGTTCACGCCGCCCTATGAGCCACGCAATTGAGAGCACGGGCGTGCTCACCGAAGTTTCAATCGAGTCGGTCCTTCTCGACGCCGATCTCTTCGTCAAATACAGTTCAGCGGAAAAGGCCTTCAAGCTGCTTCATGATTCGCTTGAACGAAGTCCGCGGTCGATCGCCCTGCGCGAGAAACTCCGCGACATTTGTATCAAGCAAAAAGACTTGAATGAGGCGGCTCGTCAGTGCCTCGCGCTCGTAAGCCTTTATATCGGCCGCGAAGAATTTGATCTGGCGTACGATCGCCTGCAGGAAGCGAAGCT
Organism: Acidobacteriota bacterium; assembly: GCA_040006435.1. Taxonomy (GTDB): domain Bacteria; phylum Acidobacteriota; class Blastocatellia; order Pyrinomonadales; family Pyrinomonadaceae; genus OLB17. The sequence continues at coordinate 4,556 of JBDTWZ010000007.1, read as the reverse complement.
GCTTGACCCGCGTGTCTCGGTTGCACCCGGTCTTGAAGCAATCCGCCGCGCTCGTCGTCCCGACTTTGCCGTTACTCGCGATCGATCCCCGCAACAGGTGCGGACCGACCTGACGTTCGCGGGCAACCTCGGCTATGTCAGCATCTTCGACGCCGTTCAGGTTATCGAAAGCGCGAAAATGACCGGTCTGCTCGTCGTTAAATCTGATCTCCATCTCGCGAACGTGTCCTTTAATGAAGGAAAGATCGTCGATGCCGAATGCAACGGACACAATGGCCACATAGCCTTTCGGGAGATCATCGAGATCAACAGCGGGACGTTCGAGTTCTCGACGTCGGAGAACGAGTTTCCGGTTGTCATCAACGTCGTTAGCAATACGAATTTTCTGCTCGACGTGCTGACCGAGCTCGACAACGAGCGGGCTGAGAAACAGGGCCTTCGCAACGTCGGCTCAGAACTTTAAAAGTGAAAAATTGAAAAGTGAAAAAGTGAAAACGTGAAAACGTGGATCACATCGTCGACATTATCCTTTCCATTTTGTCATTTGTTCCCTCTTTCACCTTTTCACGTTTTCACTTTCAACTTATTCTTGACTTAACATTCCCTTTACCCCAAAATATAGTGCACCTTGAGTTCCCCAGCACTATAGAATGTTTAAGCTTCAACGTTTAGAAATCACCGGTTTCAAGTCGTTCGCGGACTATACCGAGATCGTATTCACCGGTAACGGTATTACGGCGGTCGTCGGCCCCAACGGCTGCGGCAAATCGAACGTCTCCGACGCCATCTCGTGGGTACTCGGCGAGCAGCGTGCCAAGTCGCTCCGTGGGGGCGAAATGAAGGACGTCGTTTTTCAGGGTTCGCGAAACCGAAAGCCCGGCGGGATGGCTGAAGTCGTCCTTCACCTGGTTCGCGACACCGAGGCATTCGATATCGACGAGAACGAACTCGAAGACATCGATGAAACTCTCAACGCCCTGGACGACACGGCTGTCGATGTGGATGCGCTCGAAGCTGAAACACTAGACGCGGAGACACTCGAGGACGTGACGCCGGTGGTAGGCGCGGAAGAGATCCACGATTCGCAATCCGCATTCCACATTGGAGATGAGTTTGAGGTCGAGAAAGTGCAGGCGGCGCAGGTCGGATCCGTCCAGACGGTCGAGCGAACGATCAAGACAAAGCGTCACTGGCGTCCGCGTTCGTTCGCACTGGACTTTGCTCCCGGCGAGGCTATCGCGGTAACACGTCGGCTGTACTTGTCCGGTGAAAGCGAATATCAGCTCAATGGCAAAACCTGTCGGCTTCGCGACATTCAGGATCTCTTCGCAGGGACCGGCTTGTCGGGCGCACACTACGCGATCATCGAACAGGGCCGCATCGGGCAGATCCTTTCGGCAAAGCCTTCAGACCGAAGAAATTTGATCGAAGAAGCCGCCGGCATTTCAAAATTTCGGACCCGGCAACGGGCCGCTGAAACCCGACTCGATTCAGCACGGACAAATCTCGGACGTATTTCGGACATTGTTTCTGAGATCGAGAAGCATGCCAACTCGCTTCGCCGACAGGCGTCAAAGACACGCCGTTACATCGTACTTCAGGAAGAGTTTCGCGTTCTGCTTCGGCAGCTTTTCGCGGCCGAAGGAAAATTTCTTTCCTCCGCGATAAAGAATTTTGAGAAACAGCTAGCCGAGGCGGTTGAGGTCGAACAGGGATTTGCGGCGAAGGTCGTTGCCCAGGAAGAAGCGTTTCGCGAAAGCACGCAGCACGCTCGTTTTGTAGAGGAAACGTTGGCTGAGATCCGCCGGCGGCATGCCGAGAATGCTCTTGAACGCGACCGGGCCGAACGCGAGCATCGTTACCAGGCAGAACAGATCGTCAATCTGAATAATCGCTCGGAAGCCGTCCGCGGTGAGATCGATGCGGTTGAGCAGCGCTTAAAACTGATCGAATCCGAGCTCGAGCGGCTGCACAGAGAAGACGCGGCGGAAAGTGCCGAGGCCGACGCATCGCGTCTCATTCTGCAGCAAGCTGAAAAACAATATGCACTGAAGCTCGACGACCTGCAGAAGATAGAGGAAGAGCTCGAAACACATCGCACCGAGCTCATGAAGCACACCGCTGCGCTCGAGCGGTTCGACGAGATAGCACGACAGCTTGAGACGAATGCCGAGCGTCTAAACGAACGCCTGCAACTACTCGAGCGAGAGGCTGTTCGAGCCGCCGAAACATTCGATGCGTTTATAAAAGAATCTGCCGATCTCGAACAAAACCAGAAAGACGAACGGACCAAACTTGAATCGCTTCAGGCGGAGAAGGTCGAATTACTCTCTGCGACAGCGGCAGCGAGGGAAAAACTGCGTTCGTCCGAAGAGTCGCTGCGGAATTTGGAAGCCGAGCAGCTAAGAACGAGCAACCGACGCGACACGCTCCTCGAACTGGATGAAAAAAGAGCGGTATACGCTCCACAGATCCAGAAACTTTTTGCCGAACAGGAAAACATCGGCGTTCGTCTGTCGGGCGTTCTCGCGGACTTTCTTTCCGCGGACGAGCAAGCCGAAGTCGCTATCGAGAGTTTGTTCGGACAGCGGCTGCAGACGGTTCTGGTCGAAAGCATTGCCGACGCGAAAAAGGTTTCGGCGTGGCTTGAGAACAATGCGATCGGACGCATCGCGATCCTCGCTGTCCCATCGCTCCATGGGCGAAATACGAGATCGACGGCTTCGGGTGATTTGGTCCGCGACGTACTGGGTGTCTCCGGTGACCTTCTGGAAACATTGCAACATGCGTTTCCCCGCGAATTATCCGCCAGGTTGATCGAGAGCATCGGCGACGCCGTGCTAAACACTGGCGAAATTTGTGTCACTCGCGGCGGCACGGTGATCAGTGGTGACGGGCTTTTTATCAGCGGACGAGAAGCGGCCGATGACCGGCCAAATGCATCGCTTCTCGCATTCAAGCGCGAGCTGACCGGACTCGGGACCGCGCTCACCGCGCTCGATGATGAAATTTCAATCGCGCGGTCGATCGCCGAAGAAGACGGCCGATCACTCGCGTCGATCGAAGAAAAAACGGTCGATCTCCAGTCGCTCATCATAAAGGTCGAGCGAGGTTTGCACGGACTCGATATTCAGCGTTCAACAACCCGCCAGGAGATCGAGCGGGCCGAGCGGCACAAGAAAGTTGTCGCCGAAGAACAGAAACAGACGCGCGAAGAGCTTGAGCAAAACGCTGTACGTATCACCGAAGCAGCGGAGAACCGCCGGACGGCGGAACAGTATCGCGACAGTGCGCGAAGTGAGGTTGAGAGCGTCAATACGCTCCTCGCTGACGCCCGAGCGAGATCTGATGCCGAAAACTCGGTCGTCAACGAAAAGCGAACACTTGCCGCCACATCCGGCGAACGCCGCCGTTCAGTGCATTCCGCTTTGAAGCGCGTCGAGAATGAACAGAAAGAACTAGAAACACGCTCGGCAATGCAGACTGTCGAGTTGAGCGAGATCGATATTAAGATCGAAAGTTTGCGCGAATCGACCGCCGCGATCGCCGACCGGATCGCGGGGACCGAAGTTGAAAAAGCAGCGGAGATCGAAGAGCTGACCGCGGCGATCACCGATGTGACGGCGGCCCGCGAAGCGGCCGACGCAATGAGCGTCGAACTAGCCGATCTAAACCATCGCTCCGCAGACGCTTTAAACGAGCGTGCAGCGATCGAAGTTCGTCAGGCCGAAGCAGTCACGCAACTCAAGAACGTCAATGAAAAATGCGCCCAGGAATTGAACACTCCACTCGCGTCGCTGATCGAAACTGAAGCGCTCGATGAGGGATTCGAGTTGGAATCTTGCCGAGCGACGGTAGACGATCTGCGCAATCGTCTTGAAGGTTTCGGCGCCATCAACATGCTCGCGGTTGACGAGCTCGCCGAAGCCGAAGAGCGTTTGCTGTTTCTTACCTCGCAGCGACAGGACATCATCGATAGCATTGCGTCCGCCGAAGAAGCTCTTCGCGAGATCAAAGAACGATCACGAGCCCGTTTTCGCGACGCGTTCGAAGCGATCAACGCAAACTTCATCGAGTTTTTCCGCGAGTTGTTTGGCGGAGGAAAGGGTGAGATGACGCTTCTCGAAAATGACGACATACTCGAGGCTGGGATCGAAGTCGTCGCCCAACCTCCGGGAAAACGCCTCCAAAATATTCTTCTCCTTTCCGGCGGCGAAAAGGCGATGACGGCGATCGCGCTTGTGATGTCGATCTTCAAATATCGTCCGTCACCGTTCTGCCTTTTGGACGAGGTCGACGCTCCGCTCGACGACGCAAACGTTGGCCGCTTCGTCGCGAAGATCGCCGACATGGCCGAGAAGACCCAGTTCATCGTGATCACGCATAACAAACGGACTATGGAAGCCGCCCGGGCGCTCTACGGAGTGACGATGCAGGAAGTGGGCGTCTCGAAAGTGGTGTCGGTGAAGTTTGAGTGATGGGTGACAAGGGACAAGGGACAAGGGACGAGGGACGAGGGACGAGGGACGAGGGACGAGGGACGAGGGACGAGGGAC